>CAMGAZ010000019.1 GCA_946008205.1 uncultured Clostridium sp.
TTCTTTATCTTATTTATTTTATTAGTTCAAGAGTTTCTCTTGCAATCATTAATTCTTCGTTAGTTGGTACAACCCAAACTTTTACTTTTGAGTCTTCTTTAGATATTTCGATTTCTTCATTTTTAGTCTCATTTTTTACGGGGTCAAGTGCTACACCCATAAAAGTTAAATGTCTACAAATGTCTGCTCTTGAAATAGGTCCTTTTTCCCCCACTCCTGCCGTAAATGTTATAACGTCAACTCCATTCATAGCAACAGCCATTTTTGCAATGTATTGAGCAATTATGTAATCATATTCTTTCAATGCTATAGTAGCTCTTTCATCATTTTTAGCTACTGCTCGCTCTATATCTCTATTGTCTGATGATATACCCGACAATCCTATAAGTCCACATTTTTTGTTTAATAAATAGTCCATTTGAGCTGTATTCATGTTTTCCTTTTCCATTAAATATGTAACCACTGATGGATCTAAATCTCCAGAGCGACTCCCCATTGCGACTCCTCCAAGTGGTGTAAGTCCCATGGTTGTATCTACACTTTTTCCTCCCTGTATTGCGCACAAACTTGCTCCTTGCCCTATATGACAATTTATTATTTTTAAATTTTCGATTGGCTCTTCAAGAATTTCAGAAATTCTTTGTGCAACATATTTATGTGATATTCCATGAAATCCGTATTTTCTTATACCATATTTTTCATAGTATTCGTATGGTATTGGATATAAGAAACGTTCTTTTTCTATAGTTTGATGGAAAGCCGTGTCAAATACTGCTATATTTGGTTTTCCCGGCAAAAGTTTTTCACATGCTTTTATCCCTTGAAGGTGAGCTGGATTATGTAATGGAGCAAATACTATTGCATCCTCAATTCCTTTTTTTACTTCTTCGTTTACTATTGTAGATTGCTTAAATTTCTCTCCTCCGTGAACAACCCTATGCCCAATGGCGTTTATCTCGTCCAAGTTGTTAATTACAGGATATTTAGAATCTGTAAATTGTTTTAATACAAAATTAATAGCTTCTCCATGATCTCTTGCTATTACTTCATATTTGTATTTTTCTCCATTTACTTTATGTGTGACAAAAGAATCAAAATGTCCTATTCTTTCGAAATAGCCTTTTGCCATTACACTTTCATTATCCATATAATTTTCATATTTACCTCTTTCTTTCGCCCATTTGGGACGGGGAATTTTGGGCGAATTTTTATAAATTACATATGTTACAAATAATCTTAATTTAAATTTGAGTGAGCAGTGTTATAGCTTTTGCGCTTGAACCGCTGTAATAGCCACAACCCCAGCAATATCCTCACTTGAACAACCTCTTGATAGGTCATTTACAGCTTTTGAAATTCCTTGGCATAAAGGCCCATAAGCTTCTGCATGACCAAATCTCTGTGTTAACTTATAGCCAATATTACCTGCATCTAAATCAGGAAATATTAGTATATTAGCGTTTCCTTTTAAAGGACTTCCTGGAGCTTTTCTTTCTGCAACTTCTGGTATTATTGCAGCATCTAATTGAATCTCTCCATCGCATATCAAGTCTGGTGCTTTTTCTTTTAATAGTTTGGTTGCCTCTACAACTTTATCAGTTAAAGGAGAGTTCGCACTCCCATGCGTTGAATATGAAAGCATTGCTACTTTTGGTTCTTTGCCAATTAACTCTTTAAAACTCTTACTAGAAGATATGGCAATTTCTGATAATGCTTCTGAATCAGGGTATTCATTAAGTCCTGAGTCTGCAAAGATAAATACTCCATCCTCACCATATTGCTTATCTGGTAATACCATTACGAAGAAAGCTGATACAAGCTTTGTTCCCGGAGCAGCCTTTAATATTTGAAGAGCTGGTCTTAATGTATCTGAAGTTGGGTGTGATGCGCCAGATACGAATCCATCTGCATCTCCCTCTTTTACCATCATTGTTGCAAAGTATCTACTATTTTGCATTAATAATTCTTTAGCCTGTTCCAATGTCATTCCTTTATTTTTTCTTAGTTCGTATAAATCATTTGCATATCTGCTGAAATTATTTGAAGTAGCTGGATTTACTATTTGTGCTCCCGTTAAATCTATGTTGTTCTCCTCTGCTTGTTTTTTAATATCGTCAGCATCTCCAATTAATACTATATTTGCAAAGCCCTCCTCTAGTACAATCTGAGTTGCTTTAAGTGTGCGTAAATCCTCACTTTCTGGTAAAACTATTGTCTTGATTTCTTTCTTTGCTTCTTCCTTCATATTTTCTATAAAAGACATTGCATATTCCTCCTTTTGGATTTTTCTACTCCTATTATATATTTAAAAAACAAAAAGTACAATATTTGAATAACATAAAAAGTGTGATATAATATAACTCATAATATATAGAAAAGAGAAGAGCTATGGTTTTACGATATACTAAAAGGATTTCTGACAATTACCAAACTGTTAGGCAAATACTTATTAATGAATTTAATATTTCATACAATTTATTGGTTAAATTGAAAAAAAGCAAAAAAATATTCTTAAATGATAAGGAAACATATGTAGATAGACTACTTCAGAATGGAGATGTTGTTTCAGTTGCTATAGATTTTATAGAAGATAATTCGAATGTGCTTCCAACAAAAATGGATTTAAATATTTTATATGAAGATGATACACTTCTTATTTTAAATAAACCGGCTGGCATCCCTGTTCACCCATCAATATTGCATTTTGAGAACAGCCTTTCTAATGGTGTTAAATATTATTTTGATAGTATTAATCTCCATAAAAAAATTAGGCCTGTGAATAGGCTGGACCGCAATACTTCTGGAATTGTAATCTTTGCAAAAAATGAATATATTCACGATATATTATCAAAGCAGATGCAAGAAAAGATTTTTAAAAAATATTATATTGCCTTATGCAGAGGAATTTTTGATTGCAAAGAAGGAACCATTGAGGCTCCAATCTCTAGAAAACCGGACAGTATCATAGAAAGATGTGTAAGTTCTACCGGAAATCCTGCAATTACGCACTATAAAGTATTAAGAGAATTTGGTAATGATAATTTTTCAATGCTTTTTATAGAATTAGAAACCGGCAGGACTCATCAAATACGTGTCCATATGTCTTACATATCACATCCTATATTAGGAGATAGCCTTTATGGAACAGAATCTAATCTCATAAATAGACAAGCTCTGCATTCTTATAAAGTAGAATTCTTGCATCCGCTAACAAAAGAGAAGATGTCAATTATCGCTCCTCTTCCACAAGATATGGAAAAGCTTATGTAAGATTTACAGTTCTTTGCTTTTTTCAATATAATTCATGAACATTTTGTAAATTTCAGATAGCTGCTCTTGTTGCAGTTGTGGAGCTCTTCTGTGATTCATAGATTCAAGTATTAGTTTGTGGTCTCTGATAAAAGCACCTGTTTTAATATATTCGTCATTAGATTCAGTTCTTGTGCCACGTAATATCTCTATTGGCTTTTTAGATTCATCTTGTATATTTATAGGTTTTTTCCCCTCTTTTTCGGTTCCTCTTCTATAAATCATTACTTCATCAGGATCTAGTTCTTCTATTATTTTTTCAAGTGCCAAATATGATTCATTGTGCCTTTTTAAATCAGTTAGTTTTGTTTCTCCATTAGTTCTTCCTAGAGCCAGCTCATGTTCATACCTCAAATGTATTGCCAGTGCACTAACCAAATTTCCAACTGCCATAACATGAAATTTAGTATTATATTCCAATTTTTTGAGAGCATTCAAATTTACGCCTATCAATCCTTGTTGTAAAGAAGGTGCGCACTCTATTAAAATGTCATATCCATGTAAAGCTGCAAATTCCATAATATTGCTTGCATGGTCATACGAATCGATGCCTGTTAATGCTCCAAAATGAGTTGGGTCTGTTGCTAAAATAGCTTCAGCATCTGGTCTAAATTTTTTATATTGATCTGAATTGATGATAACTGTATTAGGATATTTTTGCAATAAAGCAGTTCTTAAATTCGTTTTTCCAGCCCCTGTTTGTGCTAATAATATTGAAGCTGTCTTTTCATTGCTTTTATTCTTATTATAGAATACATCCGCCATTGCTATAAAAAGGGTTATTAAGTAATCCTCATCAGATAATCTAAAAGCTCTCATTTTTTTTGCTAGATTTGAATCGATATTTTTGGAAATTACTGGTGCTGTTCTTCTCTGAGCAAAAGCTAAAATTTCCTCCGGTCTAGCTGGCAAGGAGCTTAAGATAACTGGATTTATTTTATCCTTTACTATTTCCAGTGTTTTCGTGCTTATCGTTCTTTTCTTGTTGTCATCCATTTTATATCTTTCCTTTCTTATCATTTTCTAGCATTTTCTCTGCAAATCCTACATTACCGGAATATATTTTGTCCTTAATTTCTTCAAGGACTCTAATTTTTTTCTGTAAGTCATCATCCTTGCCTTTATTGTATACACATAGTTTCATTAGTTCTGCTATTCTTTGATTAACTATATCTAAAGCCATATTAATTTTTTCTTCATCCATGTTTCTAAATTCCTTTACTAAGTATTTTCCATCTTTCTCTTATTTGCTCTAGTTGCTCATATTGTGGTTTAGGGGCATTTCTTTTATCCATTTGTGATAAAACAAGGTTGTATCTTTCATTGAATTCCTTTATCGTTTTATCATTATCTATTTTTCTTGCAGCAATTATTGCATCTTCTGGAGAGGAATATATATTTGAAGGATAAATCTTTTGGGGATTAAAGTTTTCTTCTTTGATTCCTCTCATATAAATATTAATAGATGATATATTAGTATTATTTTCTAAATCCATAACATTTTTTATTAGAGCATTATAAGATTCATCATGTCTGGGGATCCCTGTAAGTTTTGCTGTTTTTAATCCATGTATAATCTGAAGTTCATATCTTTCATGCACGGATAGTAAGCTGTTTAATTCTCCTACGGCAAGTATGTGTACAGAAATACTATAATTTTTTTCCTTCAAAGCATTTATATCAAGCTCTACCAATCCCTTTGTTGCAGAAGGTGCTGTCTCTTTTATTATATTGTACTTTTTATCTGTTGCATAGTTATATATATCTGTAGCATGGTCATATCCATCAGGTCCTGTAAGTTGAGGATATATTACAGGGTATTCCTTAGCTATATCTTGAGCATCATATCTAAAATGTTTATATTTGTCTGAGTCAACAAATATATAATTTCCATTTTTTCTTAATATTTTAGCAGTTAAGTTACTCTTACCGCTTCCTGTTTGCGCAGCCACAATAGCTATTTCTGGATTCTCTACGGGATGCTTATTTACAAATGTTATTGCCATAACATAATAAAATGTTTTTAAATATTCTTCGTCGCTCAATAGATGTTCTTCCATTAATTGCTTCACTTCGTCATTAATTCCAGCAGATACTTGCATTTTACAAACTCGTGTCGCATATGGTAACAACTTTTCTGGCTCCTCTGGTAGCATATTTATTATCTCTTTTGGTATTAAGTCTATAACTCTATTGTATACTTCTTTTGATATTTCTCTTCTTTCCATATAACTTATTCCTTCCACTTTTATTCTTTATCATTTAGAATTTTTTCAACGGCTTGTCTATTCCCTTTATATGCTTCTTCTCCAACATCAATTAATTTATGTAGTTCTTCACTATTATCTAAATTAAATATTGCTTGGGCTATTCTTGCCATAATAATTTCTAATGATACTTCTAATTCAACATGTTCTTGCATTTTATCTAACATCTCCTTCTATGTTCTCTTGGTCATTTATATCACACTACATATTTTTTATCAAGTATTTGGACATATTCATATATGAAATATAGCAATATTTAGTAGTTTTTGTTTTAACACAAAATAAAAAGATTAGTCTTAATTACATTAATCTAATCTTTCATTTTTTATATAAAAAGTAAATCTATAAGCCGGGTTCTGTCAAGAATGGCCATTTATCTACTACATATATTACTATATGTCTCAAGCCACCAAATTAAGAAGATGACGAGCAGTCTTATCCTTCTAGTCTCGGTGTTGCTCCAGATGGGGTTTACACAGCCTAGTATGTCACCATACTAGCGGTGAGCTCTTACCTCGCCTTTTCATCCTTACCATTTCTGGCGGTTATTTTCTGTTGCACTTTCCTTAAGGTCTCCCTCACTGGACGTTATCCAGCATCATTGCTCTGTGGGGCCCGGACTTTCCTCATACGCTGCCTTTCGGCATTGCCATACGCGACCATTCAATTTACTCTTTTTCTATTTTAAACTATTTTTTTGCAAAAGTCAAATCGTAATATCTCTTGATATTATGGATAATTAATTATCCTATATCTTCCAGTTCTTGTATCAAACTAATATATTTTAAATAAAACAAATCTTTGTTCTTCTCATTTGAGGACTTTATCAATTCCTTTAGAAGTACATAGGCTTTATTAACCTTTGCTTGCCTCATGCTTGATAAATTGTATCCTCCATTCATAAATTCAGTCAATTTACTTTCTGCGCTCCCGAGCAAATTAGTTATATCATTCCACTTTTCCGTGTCTAATAAGGAATATGCAGATAGTATATCAGATTTTATATAACCTATTTGTATCTTGGGCTGGTCTTCTGATGTTTCACTCATGTACTTTTGAAATAAGATGTACATATATGCAAGACATATGGATGTTTTTACTTTTTTTTTATTTTTTATTGATATCATTAAATTATCTTTATTTGTATTATATGACAATATATCATCACTTGATACATTCATAGTGTTAAGATCTAAAGTTATAGTAACCCATGAATCATATAAATTTTCAGCTTGATTTTCTAAATCATTCCAATCTACTGTATTAGTATCTCTTAATAGCACTGAGTTATATTCTATATAATATTTCTCTATATTTTGATTTTCATTATTACTTTTAGAATCTTCGGTTGATTTCGATGAACTTGAAGCAGATTCTTCTTGATTAGAATTACTCATAATATTTTGCGAAGTTTCTCCTACAGATGTTCTTTTTATTTGAATTTCATCAGTAGTTTTTAGATTGTTCAGTTGATTTATCATTGCCAATGTTGTTTTATCAAGATACTCCAGCTCATCATCAATTTTATTTGATAACTTTTGTATATTACCATTTAAACTACTACGAACAATCATAATAATAGACGCAATGATTGCTACCATTATTGTCACAATAATAATATAAATTAACCAGTTCTTACTTTTCATATTTTTCTCCGTTAGATTAATATTTATATATTTAATTTTTCCAAAATTCTTACATTTTATTCTAAGTATATTAATTTTAATTATTCAAATAATAAAATAGAATAATTTGCTGTTTTCAATTGTTAAAACATACTATTGAATATCTGGAGGAAAAAATGTATCCAATCATTAAATTTTATAGCAATAAGGATGGTGAAATTTTTAATTTCTTATCAAAATATCATAAAAGTGCAGAAAATTCATATAAACACATTCAAGATTTGGATGTATATTTGCATTCACTAGAATGGCAAAAAGAATATAAAAACCCCATCGAGGTAGCTACTGTGCTAGGAGTTTTCGCTGATAATATGGAGGATTTTGACATTGTTATGTGGGTTAGCTTGGATAAAGGATATTATATAAAAATAACACCTAACAATGCTGATAGCATCATTAGGTATTTATATGAGCGATATCCATATTAATTTAATGCTTACTCGCTTTTCTTCTCTCTCGTCATAAGCATCGTTACCGCGTCTCTTGGATCTAAATGGTTATATAATACATCATAAACTGCATTTACAATAGGCATTTCAATATTATATTTTTTTGCTAAAGCATATGCAACTTCTATGTTATCAATGCTTTCTATAACCATACCTATTTCTTGTCTTGCCTGATCAACTGTATATCCTTTTCCAATCAATCTTCCAGCTCTTCTGTTTCTGCTGTGTTCACTCATGCAAGTTACAATTAAATCGCCAAGTCCAGAAAGTCCATAAAATGTATCATGTTGTCCGCCCATAGCCATTCCTAGCCTAGTAATCTCAACTAAACCTCTAGTTATTAATGCAGCAAAACTATTGTCTCCTAAGTTTATTTCTGTTGCAATTCCAGCGCAGAAAGCAATGATGTTCTTTAAAGCTCCACCCAATTCAACACCAATAACATCATCAGACGTATATACCCTCATTTTTTCATTCATGAAAGTCTCTTGCACCATATTTTGAACATCTTTATCTTTTGACGCTATAACTATAGCAGTTGGTATTCCTATAGAAACCTCTTCCGCATGGCTAGGTCCTGAAAAAATTCCATATTTAACTTTTGGCATTTCTTGCTCTATTATTTGGCTTAAGGTACAAAGTGTATCAGCTTCAAACCCTTTTGCGCACATGATTATTGGTTGATTTGTAACATAATCTTTATATTTTTTTATAGTTTCCCTTACAAACTTTGAAGGTGTAACATGTAATATCATTTCACTACCTTCAATTACTGTTTTCATATCTGTATAACAAGTAATATTTTCACCTATTATTGCCTCTGGCAAAAATTTGCATTTTCTTTCTACATTTATAGCATTTGCCTCTTCTTCAGAAAAAGACCACATCTTTATATTGTTTCCTGCCTTTGCTAAATGTA
Organism: uncultured Clostridium sp.; assembly: GCA_946008205.1. Taxonomy (GTDB): domain Bacteria; phylum Bacillota; class Clostridia; order TANB77; family CAG-508; genus CAG-245. The sequence goes on from CAMGAZ010000019.1 coordinate 8,630, forward strand.
TTGCAAGAGCCACTCCCCATGTTCCACTTCCTATTATAGCTATATTTTTCATACATTAACTCCTTTTCGTTGTCATTAGATTCAACTAATCTAAATAGCTGGAACTAATTAATTCCAACTACTATTAATAATAAAATTATTCATTATTTTGTTCCTTTAAAGCTTAGCTTATTCTCTTTTCCTTCTAATAATCTTTTAACATTGGACCTGTGGTTAAATACGACTAATACGGCAAGTATTATAGCAAAAATTATATAGTTTCCATTAACTAAATAATTTGTATGTATGAATACTGTTAGTACAGGAAATAATATTGCAGCTGCTATTGAACCAAGAGAAACAAATCTTGTAAGAGCCATTAATACTAATGCAAATACTAAACAAATTAGGCCTATTTGCCAGTTCACCATTAAAAGCACTCCTAAAGATGTTGCAATTCCTTTTCCTCCTTTAAATTTAAAGAATACTGGAAAAGTATGACCTAATACAACAAATATTCCCGCTAGTTGTACTAGTAGACTTCCATCCAAATTTTTCATTATTTTACTTGCTATAAAGGCTATTAATACTGCTAAGACTCCTTTTAAGCAATCGCATATAAGTGTTAAGATTGCTGCTTTTTTGCCAACTGTCCTTAAGACATTGGTTGTTCCAGCATTTCCACTACCTTTCTCTCTAACATCGAATCCAGCAAATTTCTTGCTAAATATAATTGAAAAACTTATGCTTCCTAATAAATATGCAATAATAGAAACAATAATATATGTTGCCATAAAAATCACTCTCCTTATTATTTAGTATTACTTTTCTCATTCTTCTCTACTTTTTCTCTAGCAATCATCCTTATTGGGGTGCCTACTAATCCAAACTCTTTTCTAAGTTGATTTACTAAATATCTTTCGTATGAAAAATGGAATAACTTTTTATCATTTACAAATACAACAAATGTTGGCGGCTTTGTTGATGCTTGTGTCATGTAATATAATTTTAATCTTCTTCCTTTGTCTGTTGGCGGTTGTACTACAGCTATCGCTTCTGCTAGCACTTGGTTTAAAACGGATGTTGATACTCTTAACGCATTTTGGTTTGCTACATTGTTTATCATGTCAAATAGTTTATCTACTCTTTGACCTGTTTTTGCTGATATAAAAATCAGTGGAGCATATGATAGATATGGTAATTTTGTGTACACTTCTTTTGTATATTTTTCAAGCGTTCCGCTTCGTTTTTCGTATTCGTCCCATTTATTTACTGCAATTATTATACCTTTACCTGCCTCGTGTGCTTCTCCCGCAATTTTTGTATCTTGTTCTGTAACACTTTGATTTGCATCAATCATCAATATACAAACATCAGCTCTTTCTATAGCAAGCAATGTCCTTGCAACACTGTATTTTTCAATTTTTTCATCAACCTTGCTATGTCTTCTTAATCCTGCGGTATCAATAAATATGTATTTGCCATGTTCATTTTCGAATTCTGAATCTATTGCGTCTCTAGTAGTACCTGCTACGTTGCTTACTATTAGTCTATTTTCTCCAAGAATCTTATTAATTAATGAAGATTTGCCTACATTTGGTTTGCCTATTACAGCAACTTTTATTTGTAATTCTTCTTCTTCATCCTCAGATTTTGGTGGAAGCTCATTATATATTGCATCTAATATATCACCAATTCCTATTGCATTTACGGATGACGCTCTGTATGGATCACCTAATCCCAAATTATAAAATTCGTAAATTTCTGGTGCTTGTTCTCCATAATTGTCAGCTTTATTGCAAACTAGAATAACTGGTTTATTTGCTTTTCTAAGCATTAATGCAATTTCACTATCGGCAGTTGTTACACCTTGTTTTGCATCTGTTATGAATACAATTACATCTGCCATTGCTATTGCAATATCTGCTTGTTCTTTCATCTGAACCAATATATCATTTGATTCATCAAATTCAATACCACCGGTATCTATTAAAGTAAAACTTCTTCCTCTCCAGTTAGCTTCTCCATATACTCTGTCACGAGTAACCCCTGGAGTATCCTCAACTATTGAGATTCTCTTGCCTACTATGTAATTAAAAAACGTTGATTTTCCTACATTAGGTCTACCAACAATTGCGACCATTGGTTTTGCCATTTCTTCACCTACTTAATTTATATTTGTTAACATACATATTTTACTATAAAACACCAAAAATAACAAGATATTTTATACTCTAATTTACTTTTTGATATATTACTAATTACCATTACCTTGCTTGCAGTTTTTAGCCTTATATTCTAATATTATAAGAATAACTATACTTATAACAGAAATAATCGTACATATGAGCATTTCATTTGTTCCTGTGTACTTAACTGTTACATTTGCATTTCCGTTCTCGCATGATTTTGTATCAATTTTGACTTGTATAAATCCATTTTCTGATTCTTCGTATGGTACATCTTTCCCATTTATGTTTATTCTGTATCCTAAATAATAGATATATGGAAGTTCTATATACGTATCTTCGTTTATTTTGCGAGCTTCAAAATGCATGTTTGTACCAAACTTTTGGTAGTTCTCAATTTTAGCAGAGCTGCCATCTATAACGATTGGTACATCTTCTCTATTCGCAATATATGAATTTAGAACTTTAAATGCTTTAGTTGGTAAATATTCCATACTCGCCATTCCCGCATGTATTCTACCTGTGTGTTCTGTAACTTTTACTCCGTGTATTAGTCTATTTTCATCTGATTCTATATTGTAATCTAACTTTTCATTATATGGTACAAGCAACAATAGCACCAAAAAGGATAGAATTAACACGTCCTTTATTTTAAAGTCTTTTATTACCAGTCCATAATTAATTGCTGCTATTAAAGCGAAGAAAAAGGATGTGAATTCGAATAGCCTAAATGTAAACTGTATCATTCTAAGTATTCCTGGCAGTTTTTCAAACGGAAAGAATGTTAGAGTCATTATTGTAAGAATTATTCCAAGTAATAGAAATAACATATACGTTTTTTTATATTCTTTTGGTATTTTTCTCCAAGCTATAGGAGTTAAAACTAATCCTATTACTGTTACTAACCCTATTGCATATATCATTGGTTGTTCTTTACTTGTATAGAACAATTGATAAAATTTGGTTTTATAAATTTCTAGCTTGTTAGCTACCTCCATCCTTCCTGGTACAAATACTTCGTAGCTTGTTGCTAAATAATGTTGTATTAACCCTACCCAATAGAAGCTAGTAGCTAGTATTGTAATTAATAAATTTAATATTAGACTTTTTATTACATCCTTGTTTTTTAACTTTTTAATAAATATCAGCAAGTATATAGCACATAGTATTGCTGTATATAAAGTGACTACTGTATGTGTTAATATTAACCCTATTGTCCCCCAGGCCAGTAGAAAGCTTGGCTTTTCTTCATTTATAATCGTATATAATCCATTAAATATCATCGGAATAAATACAAATGAAGCAAGTTCTGCAACCGCAACTCTTATATACATGTCTGTTATCCTATATGGCGCTAATACATATAAAATAGCTGCTAGCGTTGCAATGGTTTTATTTTTTACAACCTTTAAAACAAATCTATACATAGTAATTCCTGATAGAATTATTATCATAAGCATAAACAATTTTAAGCAATTTACAAATGTCAAATTAAATATTTTAAATAATAGCGGTACATATGCTGTAATAGGGCTATAAAATATATTCCAAGAATATCCAAAATTATTGCAAAGGTTAGACATTATCATTGGCAAACACTCACCAGCTGTCAATGTTTGGTATGTCCCTATCAATCTGCATATATGTTGCACTCCATCGTCTCTATAAATGTTTAGTTTGCTATTGGTAAGTGGCATGCATATTGCTAAAGCCGCAATTATAATTAGAATATAATTTACATAGGTTTCGCTTAATATATTTTTTATTTTTTCTTTAAGCTTTAGTATCATTTAGTTTATCTTTCCTTTTCACATAAAATACATACATTATAAATACAATAAATGAAATCATTGAGACAATATATGAGATCCATTCTATTATGGTTCCTTCATAATTTACATATATTTTTACGTTTTCCATTTGTGTTGGAATGCGTATTTCTATATATCCGTTTTCTGATTCTCGATAACCTATCTTTTCTTTAGTATTCTCATGCTCTACCGTGATTTTATAGCCTGGATAGTTATAAAATGGCAATTCTATTGAAGTACCTTCAAATACGTTTTTAGCAGTTAAACTATAAGATAGGCCATTTTTGGTTTCCTCTTCTATGTCTGCTTTTCCACTTATTATATATGCCTTATCTTTTCTGGAATCTTTATATATTCTTAAACTTTTTAATGCCTTTTGTGGTAAATACTCTCTATTTATTAGATATGGCGATAACTTATCTTGAGACTGAACCCACATTTCATATTCTGTGTCAGATAATGTTTTGGTTTCTTCATATCTGTAATCATAATTCACTTTAGCCATTGTTGTAATAATCATTATAACTGATAACATTAAGCCTAATCCTACTGTCCAATTTTTATCGTTGTTCTTTAATAGTGTGATTGCAGTAAATATATTATAGCCACATAATATAGCCATAGTAAACTCAAAAAACGCAAGCATTCTCCAAGCAAATTGCAATGTTGAGAAAATATCTGGCATTATGC
>CAMGAZ010000020.1 GCA_946008205.1 uncultured Clostridium sp.
ATTTTGCCTCCTTTATTTTCAATTCAGATACAAGTGTTAAATCTTCTAGTTTATTAACTTTTATCATATCTTCAGATACAGTATATAAATTATCTTCAATCCACATTCCCCTTAATAATTTGCCTATATTATAGCTATTATAATATTTTTTAGATGCTGTTTTTTCGTGGTTAATTACACCTTTCAATTTGAATCCATCTGTCAAATTAATACTATATACAAAGTATCCTTCAGAAGTGTAGCTTGTATTATATGTCGTATATGCATTTACCATAGATGAAACATTTGAACTACTTATTTCTATTTCAAAATCACTAGGATAGTTATTTACAGGAATTGCAATTATTCCCTTTTCTGCAGAAAATAATAATGCTTTATGATTTGTGAGTATTGCTGATGTAGTCCTGCTATCTCCAATTATCGTCTGAGATATTTGAATAGGATTATTTACATTTGATACATCAAATAGTGCCATTTTCATACTAGTTATTTCTGTTCTAGTACTAGTTATTTTTCCACTATAATTTCTATATACCTTTTCCTTTGTCTGCATACCTATACCAATTAAGTGATTTTCATCATATGGGTGTAAATAAGTACTATAGCCAGGTATTTTTAGTTTTCCTAAAACAGTAGGCTTTGAAGGATTTCTTAAATCTATCACATATAGAGGATCTGTATTTTTATATGTTACCATATAAGCTTTATTTCCTATAAATCTTGTTGAATACATTTTTTCGCCTTTTGAAAGATATGAAGTCTCCCCCATTTGTTTTAAGTTTTTGTCAAATACAACTACTCTTGATCCATCATGTGTATAGAGTCCTATTCTTAAGTTCCCCTCATATTCATCTAACGAAAATTGGTTGATGGTTGTTCCTTTCACATTGGTTTTATTTGTAAATTCTAAGCTTCCGTCATCGCATATTTCGAATTTATATATATTCGTATATTCATCATAATTATAATCAAAATCATCCCATGCTTTAAAAAATCCTATTACTCCTTTAGGCCCAAATAATGATTTTAAGCATCTCCATAAATACGATGTAACACCATTTTCATACTCTTCATTAAGTAAATACATATTGTGTTCTAATATATAAGCATTTTCCACATTAAATAAATATGAGTTCACTTTTACTTTTTCGTCTGTGTTTAAATCTAGTCTCGCTATTATTGTTTGATCATCAGATTTTAACCCTTTTATATATTTAATATTTGATAAGCCTATATCCTTTTGCTCATTATTTTCATTATAATAAGCTACTATCTTATCGTCCTCTTTCCTTAATTGACCTGAGGCAATTACATACAGTCTTCCGTTTATACATCTTGAAGTATAGTATCCTTCATATAATGTGTATTCTTCTATCAGTCTAGGCGCTGATTTTCTTGTTATATCATATACATTTACAAATGTATTAGATTTATTGTACGAGATGTAATTTTCAGATATTACTACAAGTTTGTTATTGTATAAAATAATGTCTTCTGGAATATAGTCATCAGTTGGTTCTATTTTGGCTTCTATTTTTATGTTCTCTGGATTCATTACATTTGTAATAATAACCTTGTCTTCAGAAATTGAATAAATATAATTCCCGTCAGTTTTTGTAATATCGGCTTCATCTACATTTTCAACTTGGATATTTGTTGTAGAATGTTCTTTTACTAGTGATTCACTAGTATTCGATGTGCTATCCATGACTAGGCCATCTGAGCCTACTCTATCTAGAACATCTTGAAGACTTCCAGTAGAACTTTGATTTTTTATTGTACTATCTGTAATATCATCAGTAATTCCACTATAAAGAGTTCTTGGTATGTCACTCAATAAAGAAAACGGCATTGTAGCTAATCCTAAAATAACATCAATATTTATCTCTTCCCCTTCATATATTGTCATTAGCTCTTTTTCAGACTTGACTGAAATTAACTTTGTTTCATTACTCCTTAGTCCTATGATTGCTCCACATAAAATTCCAATAATAATTACTATCACTAGGAGCAATACAATAATTTTTTTCTTTTTCAAAATAAATCACCCTCCCATATGGAATAGTACCATATAGAATTTATATTTTCAACTATCATTACCTACTAAATTCATTATTTTTGACATTATTTTTATTCTTTAGTTCCTTCATTTTCTTTTTTAATCCTGGTATTTTTTCATTTCTGCATGTTTTCAATCCATCTTCTATTAATTCAATCAGTATTTCGTCCTCTACAGGAATAAATTTTCCGTTTTTTTCCGAATAAATCATTCTATAAAATTCTCCGTCGCGTTTTAATACTGATATACAACAAGTGTATTTTCTCTTATCGTTATCTTCAGTATATAACTGATTTTCACATTCTCTTTTCTTCTCTTGTAGTGTTAGCATTCTTTTTATGATATAGTAATAATACCATATTTTTTCTGAATATCCCATTTTTGATATATCTTCATATTCACTTATTTTATTCAATATGATGTTCATCTTTTTATCCAGTTCATCAACTTTTTTTATTTCGTTTTCAATGTTAGCAATAAGCCTTCGAAAATTTTTTTCTCCCTGATATGAGTACCCTATTTTAGCATCTATTTTTTCTATTTCTTCTGTATTCACTTCAGAATCTGCTACTGAAACATCGATTTCTCCAAACTCCCAAGTTCTCCTCTTTGTTTGGATAAAATGTAAATCCTTTTGTAAGTCAGCTTTGTAACGCTTACCATCAATTTCAAATTCACTATACACATGTCGTGAATCATTTACGTCATGTGCCTGTACTGCTTTTATTCCAATTCTTCCCATCATGTAATTATACAGATTTGAAAGTGATACACATATTATTTTATTATTCTTTATATCTTTAAGGTCTTCTATTTTTGTCTGTGATTTGTAAATTTTATTTTTGATTTTGCTATTTCCGAACCAATATTCCTCATTAAAAGAGACCATTTTCCCCAATTCTAAATAGACAAATCTGGCCTTCTCTAAATCAGATAGCCCTTCTGGAATTTTTTTTAATATTCGTTCTGCTATGTTATATATATTCAATGTTTTTTATCTCCTCCGAAAATTTCAATGCATTTATTATACCACACTCTGTCAACCTTTGTTTTTATATCAAAAAATGTTTATTTTTTTACATATTTGTGCTATAATATTGGCATATTTTTTAACACGAAAAGAAAGGAAGATGTTACATGGCATACAATTATAAAGAAATTGAAAAAAAATGGCAAAATAAATGGGAAAAAGAAGGTACTTTTAATGCAGAAAACAATTCTTCTAAGAAAAAATGGTATGGGCTAATTGAATTTCCATATCCTTCTGGGCAAGGTTTGCACGTTGGTCACCCACGATCTTATACTGCAATGGATATAGTCGCGAGAAAGAGAAGAATGCAAGGTTATAATGTATTGTTTCCAATAGGGTTTGATGCTTTTGGTTTACCTGCTGAAAACTATGCAATTAAAAATCACGTTCACCCAAAAATAGTAACTGAAAAAAATATAGCAAATTTTACAAGACAATTAAAATCAATAGGTTTTTCTTTTGATTGGTCAAGAGTTATAAATACTACAGACCCAGAATACTATAAATGGACTCAATGGATTTTTATTCAATTATATAAACATGGACTAGCTTACAAAGCTACAATGCCAATTAATTTCTGCACGGGATGTAAAGTTGGACTTTCTAACGAAGAAGTTGTAAATGGCGTTTGCGAAAGATGTGGTAGTCCTGTTGTTCAAAAAGAAAAAAGCCAATGGATGTTAAAATTTACTGATTATGCACATAGATTAATTGACTATTTGGATGATGTTGATTTCTTAGAGAAAATCAAACTTCAACAAAAGAATTGGATTGGTAGAAGCGAGGGTGCTGAACTAGACTTTGATATCGCAGGTTCTAATGAAAAGTTAAGAGTTTATACAACAAGGCCTGATACAATGTTTGGTGCAACATATATGGTAGTTGCTCCAGAACATCCAATAATTGAAAAATTGAAAGATAGAATAACAAATCTAGACGAAATTTCAAATTATCAAACGGCAGCCAGCTTGAAATCAGATTTTGAACGTTCGGAACTAAATAAAGAAAAAACTGGTGTTGAAATAAAAGGCATTAAAGCAATCAATCCAGCAAATGGAAAAGAAATCCCTATCTGGGTTTCAGATTATGTATTAATCACTTATGGTACAGGTGCAATTATGGCTGTTCCCGCACATGATGAAAGAGATTATGCTTTCGCTTCTAAATTTGGAATTGATATTATTCCTGTTATTGAAGGAGGAAATACTTCTGAAGGTCCTTATACAGGAGACGGAATTCATATTAATTCTGACTTTTTAAATGGTTTAAACAAGCAAGAAGCCATAGACAAAATGATTGCGTGGTTAGAAGATAATAATATTGGAGTAAGAAAAGTTAATTACAAATTACGTGATTGGGTATTTTCTCGCCAACGTTATTGGGGAGAACCAATTCCAATGATTCACTGTGATAAATGTGGCTGGGTACCCGTTCCAGAAGATGAATTGCCTCTTGTTTTACCAGATGTTAAAGATTATGAGCCAGGAGAAAATGGAGAATCTCCTCTTGCAAAACACACCGAATGGACTCATACAACTTGTCCTCATTGTGGTGGTCCGGCTATAAGAGAAACTGATACAATGCCTCAATGGGCAGGATCATCTTGGTATTATCTAAGATACATGGATCCTCATAATGATAAAGAATTAGCTTCTAAAGAAGCGTTAGAATATTGGTCACCGGTTGATTGGTATAATGGCGGAATGGAACATACAACATTACATTTGCTATATTCTAGATTTTGGCATAAATTTTTATATGATATAGGAATTGTTCCTACTAAGGAACCATATGCCAAACGTACTTCTCATGGAATGATTTTAGGTTCAAATGGTGAAAAAATGAGTAAATCAAAAGGAAACGTAGTAAATCCTGATGATGTTGTAAATGAATATGGTGCAGATACATTGCGTGTCTATGAAATGTTTATGGGACCATTTGATCAAACAGCTCCATGGTCAGTTGATAGTATACGTGGATGTAGTAAATTCTTAGATAGAGTTTGGAATATGCAAGAACTTTTAGTTGATGATGGAACAGATTGCTACTCAAAAGAATTTGAAAAAATGATGCACAAAGCAATAAAGAAAGTTTCAAACGATATTGAAGAAATGAAATTCAATACATGTATTTCGACTTTTATGACAATGGTTAATGAATTTTATAAAGCTAAGAAAATAAATAAAGCTGAATTCAGAACCTTTTTAGAGTTATTAAATCCATTTGCTCCTCATATTACAGAGGAATTAAACGAAAAATTAGGATTTAAAGAAACTTTAGCTCAGAGTTCTTGGCCTACTTATGACGAAGAAAAAACTAAAGAAGATATAATTAATTTACCTATTCAAATAAACGGAAAATTAAGAGCTAACATTGACATAGAAATTGATTCAGATGAAGAAGTTGTTAAAAATGCCGTTCATGCGGCTATAGAAGATAGATTAGACGGGAAAACAATTATAAAAGAAATATATGTAAAAAATAAAATTTACAATGTAGTTATAAAATAATTTCATGATAGCGAACTAGAAGATTTCTAATTCGCTATTATTGTAATAAATTTGTAATATTTTTTTAATTATTCTGTTACACATTATATATTTTTATGTAGTATAATATAGGTACTTATACTAAGGAGAACATTACATGAGCATAGATTCAGATTTAAAGAAAGATGGAATAAAAGTTATTGAATCTCTTGATACATATAGTATTGAAACATTAGCCAAAAACGTTAGTGAAAAAATTGTTGCTACGTTTCCTAACTTTGGCTTTACTTTCGATGCTCTTTATAGAAGATTTTCCAATCTACCAATGTACATAGCTAGCATTCCTGAAGGTATGTCTGAAGCAAGCTATTTTTATAAAAATTCCTCAATTTACTTTCGAGATGGTATGGGCCTTGGTGATTTAGAGAAATATGCAATTCACGAGCTAATACATAACCTTCAAGAGCAAAAGGACAATAAAGGAAAACTTGTTAGATTAGGTTTATGTACTTTTAAAGGATCTAAAGTTTCTGGAATGGGTCTTAACGAAGCTGCTGTTCAGCTTTTGGCTTCTAATATACTTGGATATACTTTTGAAAATGTTACTTATTATGATATAACATTTTCTACAATTAGCCCTAATTGTTATCCATTGTTGTGTAACTTAATATATCAAATGGCTTACGTAACAGGTGAAGAAGTTCTATTCGATAGTACTTTTAATAGTAATGACCACTTTAAAAATAAATTTATAGCATTATGTGGTGAAAATGTATATGCACAAATTTCTAATTTATTTGATAAAATTCTTACTTCTGAGGAGAAAATTATAACACTTAACACAAAAATGGAAAATAATGATTTGTCTGCTTCTAAAGCTCAATCATTATTTAATAAGATTAGTGATTTGAAATCACAACTAAAAGAATCTTATTTTTCTGCTCAGGAATTAATTATTAAATCATATTTTTCTACAGTATTAAAAACTTTAATAACTTCTGTAGATTTAGATAGATTCAGAAAAAAACTATATAACTTTCAAGAGCTAATTGGAACAACTTCAAATTATTCTTTCTTTAATGATTATTATATAAATATGATGGAAAAATTAGATAACAGATACGACATATTATCAAATGTTACAGAATCTAATAGTACATATTTAATTCCTAAAAAGGAAAATAGATTTGCAAAACTAATAAATTACATAAAAAAAGTAATATGGAAAAGCAAAACGGTAAACATCAAAAATTCCTAACTATGTGACTACAAAAAAATAATGACGCGATGTCATTATTTTTTTTGTAAAAATTTTATTATATTGTTTGCCGCATTTCTTCCTGACCTTGCAGCCCAAGCTACAGTAGACTTTTCTCCAGCCACATCTCCTCCTGCAAAAACTTTTGGTATAGATGTTTGCATTTTTTCATCTATATTAATATACCCCCATTTATTCTTCTCAAAATTTCTTATCACATTTCCCTCAGGTTTAGAACCAGTAGCCATTACTACATAGTCAACATTCATAGTATAATTACTGTTTTTTATATTTACTGGTACTAGTCTCTTTTCTCCCTCTTTTTGTACCAACTCAGTTTTTATGCATTCTATTTTCTCTACTTTTTCTACTCCAATTATTCTAATGATATTTGTTTGGAATAAAAATTCTATCCCTTCTCTTTTGGCATCTTCTATTTCTTTCTTCTCTGCCGGCATTTGTTCTTCTGCTCTTCTATAAATAATTATAACCTTATCAGCACCTAATCTCTTTATCGTTCTAGCAGAATCCATGGCAACATTTCCCCCTCCAGTTACAGCAATAGTTTTTCCAACATACGAAGGATGTCTATTATACTCTAGTAAGTCGTTCCCCCCATAAACTCCTTTTAAATTTTCACCCTCTATATTCATTTTAGCTGGAATGTTAGCTCCTATCGAAACAAAAACAGCATCATTTGCCTGTATTAATTCCTCTAATTCTAAGTTCTTGCCAAGTTCTCTATTTAATTCAGCTTGTACATCTAAATCTAATATTTTGTCTATCGTTGCTTTAACCGTAGTCTGGCTTAGCCTAAATTCTGGAATTCCATGCGAAAGTAGTCCTCCAAGTTCACTATGCTTTTCGTATATTTTTACTTGCACACCTTTCTTCGCAAGAAATGCAGCACATGTTAGACCTGCAGGTCCTCCTCCAACTATCGCTACTCTTTTATCTATTAAGCTATTGTCAATGTTTTTAAGAATTTTATAATTTTCTTTTATGCTTATATCACCAATAAGCGATTCCATTTTTCCTATGGATACTGGCTCACCTTTTATTCCTCTTATGCAACTTCCTTGGCATTGCTTTTCATGTGGGCATATTCTACCACATACTGCTGGAAAAACCGTTGTTTCACACAATATTTCATATGCTTTTTTGTAGTCTTTTTCGTGTATAAAATCTTGTATATTATTCCCTAGTGGGCATCCATTGTTAGTGCAAGGCTTGTTCTTACAGCTTAAACAGTATTTTCTTATTTCTTCTTCGTTCATATTGATTTTTTCCTTCCTAAAAGCATAAATTTTTAGTATAGAAGCAGTTTATATTTTATTATTATAAATGTCAACACTTAAACTAATTGTTCAGTTGTTTATTACAATTATATGTTCAACTTTAACTCTTCTGCTTTTTCTTTTACTGTTTTTAAGTCTTTCCAGAAGTCTATTTTCTTTGTTTCGTCTCTAAGAAGTGCTGCTGGGTGCCACGTTGGCATATATAAAATATCTTTTTTCTCTACCCATTTACCTCTTGATGCAGTTATTCCAAACTCACTTCCAAGAATATTTTTTAAAGCTGTACTTCCTAATAAAACGATTATTTTTGGTTTTATTAATATTACCTGGTTTCTAAGATAATTTAAGCATGCCTGTACTTCATCATCTTCAGGCACTCTATTTTGTGGAGGCCTGCATTTTACTATATTGGCAATATATACGTCTTCCCTTTTTATATTTAATGCTTGGAATGCTTTATTCATCAGTTGCCCAGCTTTTCCAACAAAAGGCTCTCCTTGCCTATCTTCATCTGCCCCTGGTCCTTCACCTATAAGCATTACATCCGCTTCTTTATTGCCTACCCCAAACACAATATTTGTTCTGTTCCTGCAAAGTTTGCACTTTTTACATCCTTTAATTGCTTGTTCTAATTCTTCCCAATTATTATACATTTCTTTTCACCAATTTTATAAATTTTAATATTTTTCGATACAAATTTAACCTTTAAACGTCTTAATTTTCTAAGCTTTTCTAGCATACACATGATTCTAGTAGCTTTATTTTCGTTTTATCTTTTGTATCTATCTTAGCTTTCGTTCCTATTGGTATTATTATCTTTTTATCTATATGTCCGAAATTATCAGATTTTATTATAGGAAAATTAACATTATCGCCCAGATCATTCTTTACTATTTCCTCTATTGATATGTTAGATGGATGTTCATAGTTTCCTAACCACAATCCAGCAATTCTATCAAAAATCCCATTTTGCTTTAAATAATAAATATTGCTGTTTACCATTTCAGGAGACGTCTCAAACCCAAGCTCCTCCAAATATAAGATTTTATCTTTAACGTCAACTGCATATTTACCGCAAGCCAGCTTCGTAAACAAAGATAAATTTCCTCCTATCAAAGTTCCTTCAGCTTGTCCATCGCAAATAGTTGTATATTCGCCTTCTTGCGTGCCAATTTCTTTATCTCCACTAGCTCCATTTACAAATGTCTTCATAAACTGCTCATATGCATATCCTGTATCCCATGAAGTTAAAGACTTAAAAGTTGGCCCGTGAAATGTAACTAATCCAGTTCTATCGTATATTACATCCAATATACTTGTGTTATCACTAAATCCACATATTATTTTAGGATTGTTCTTAATTACATCAAAATCGATATAATCAAAAGTAGAATTTGAATCTTCTCCACCTTTTACACACATTATAGCTCTAATTTCTTTATCAGCAAACATTTTATTTATATCTTCTGCTCTTTTGTGTGGTGCAGTTCCATATTTTAATGTATTCTCAAAAACATATTTTCCAAACTTAATCCTAAAACCCGATGCCTCCATAAGTGCTATCGAAGCATTTATATACTCTAAATCATCTTCCTTTATATAATTTGATGGGGCAATTACTCCTATGTAATCCCCCTTATTTAACTTATTTGGTATCATATTTTCTCCTCTCTATATGCCCCCAATTAGGGACAGGTTGGACCATTAAGAACCGTCCCTAATGGTCCCTAATATGGCAATATTCCTTCCTGATTTTTCTCTTTGTGCTCTGTATGAGTGCATATAATCTGAATTGCATACTGTGCATATTCCACTTTCTACAATATTGTTCTTGTTAAGTCCACATTCTTCTAGCATTAGCCTGTTTATTAATGTTGTGTCTATATGGTATTTTTGTTTTCCTTCTACTAGATTGTTTTGTTTTTCTATTATATCACAATTTCTCCCAAAGTAACTAAATGTTTCTTCAAAAATATTTTTTACATCTTCGTCTACCTCAAAGTGGCACTTTCCTATACATGGTCCGATACACGCAATGATGTCTTCTGGTTTTGATTCATAGTCTTTTATCATTTTCTTCACTGCTTTTTGACCTATTTTTTGTACAGTACCTCTCCAGCCAGAATGTATATTTCCTATTACTTTATTAATTGGATCATATAAAAGAATCGGAGTACAATCTGCAAAGTTAAGCATTAAATCTACATCCGCTTTATTTGTTAATAATCCATCTACACCATTGTATTTGTCATTGCATTTTTCTGAATATAAATATTTTTCACCACTATTTTCCACATTTTTTATACAATCTGTGTGTTTCTGTAATGGTTTTACTATGTTGTTTTTATTTATATTTAATGCCTTAGCAATTTTGCTAATACTATCATCTAATTTATCAGAATCACTCTTAAAATTCACATCATATACACTTAAAGTATAGCAGTGTACTAAATTATCAAACTCAAGCAATCTTTTAAACTGTAAATATTCAATTCCATCACTTTTTACATGAACCATTTTCTCATTGGATAAATTCATTTTTCCTCCTAAAAAGTATTATTTATTTTCGACAAATTTATTTTCCAGCCTCTTCCTTTATCATTTCTAAGATTGCATCTTTGTTTAATTTTGTTATGTAGTTATATTTATTATTCTTACTATCTTCATCAAATCTACAAATTGATTTATATTTGCAATATTCGCAAGGAGTTTTTTTATTGCTAGTGTTGTAGTAAGGCTTCACGTCAATATTTCCTCCAAGAATTTCTTCAGAAATTTGTTTTATTATTTTTTCCGTGTATTTTTGAAGATACTCAAATTGTTCTTTTGTTACTATGCTTGTTCCTCGTCCACCTAACTCTCCGCTAGAATTTATTGTAGCAGGTATTATTTTACTTGTTCCTCGAGGTTCATTTTCTATATTGGTGTCCATTTTTTTCACTATGTTTACATCTGCAAGTATTAAGCCTTTCATTTTATATTATAGCCTAATATTCATGATTTTAAAATATATCGACACTAAATATTTTTCCAATAATCTCTTCCTTTTTACCTTCTTCAGTTGTGATAGTTATTGGCTTATACTCACCTTTTCCACCAAATTCAACTTCATGTCCAAAAACTTCAAATTCACTCTGTTTAATAGTTTGTACAATATATTTAATTGACATTGTAACAACTTTTTTTAATCTTTGTGCTAATACTTTATATTTAGCTGTTGTTGTAAAAATATAGTTTCTATTTAGTTTTAGTTTTTCCTCTACAATTTCTGATACTATTTGTTGTAATTGCTCTTCTGTTAATTGTTTTAAATTTATATTTCTTTCTTCGATTAATCCAAAGAAATTATCTATTATATCATGCATAAAAGAGCCTGTATCAACAGATTCTACTTTAAATGTTTCTTTATCATTTAGTTTTAACCCATATTTTAAATAATATGAGAAAGGGCAACCGCTGTATTGCTCTAATCTCGATACACTTGTTTTTAATGTATCTCCATACATTTTATCGATGTTTTCTTTTGTAATCTTTTCTGGGACGTTCGAATAGCTTAGTCCTCTTACAGCAGAAGCTAGCTTATCGTGCCATTCTTCGCTCTCATTGTATATGTTATATATGTTAAACCATATTTCTGGTATTTCTTTGCCATCTCTAAACTCTCTTAAATTAACCAATAGTTCTTCAAATGTACTCTCTACGGTAGAAATTTCTGATTTTCTATTTACTATATCACTATTTTCTTCCACGTTTTCAAAAATCTTCTTTATCCTAGAAATTAGTACTGATGGCCTTAGTGATTTTCCCTCCATATCAGAAGAAGAATATGATAAATAAATTTTTTCTTCTGCCGTTGTAAATGCTTTATAAATGTTGAAATTATCTTCATATATTCTGTCTATTGTGCCTTTTGCAAGTTCTACCCCATTCTGCTTAATTTTTTCTCTATCATCATCATTTAAGAATCCTTCTGCTTTATTTACTGATGGAAACATTCCGTCATTTAAGCCTATAATAAAGATTACCTTTATCTTATGACTTCTTGACCTATCTACATCGCCAACTGTTACTTCATCTTGAGCCATTGGTATAGTTCCTAATTTACTTTCTCCAAGACCTGTTTTTAATATTTGCATATAGTTTTCAAATGTTATATTTTCTTCTCCAAATACAAGAACTATTTCATCTAATACTTGCATTACTACCTTCCAGCTGGTCTCATATTCAGCAGCAATATTAACTTTTCCATTTTCATTTAATTTTTTAACTTTTTCTTCTAATATTTTGTCTATTCCATTTTCTATAAAGAAATTGTATAGGTTCTCTGATATTTGTTTTGCCGTTTTATTACCTGACAAATTATTTTTTAATTTGACCAAAGGGTTAACCACTTTTTTTCTTATTTCATTTATATTATTTATTGCATCTTTGCCAATTTCTTCTTCATCGTGAAAATTCCAATCTTCTTTATACCATTTACTCCCCTTTACTTCCCACTTTAAAGCATAGTTTTCCAACAGATAAATTTCGTCTGAAGTCAAGTTTAAAAATCCGCATTTTATATAGTTAAACACACTATCATATGACCAATTTCTTGAGAACACATCTAATATTGAAATGAGATATTTAACCAATATATTCTGACTTAAATCCCTTTTTTCATCTATGTACACTGGAATATCATATTTTTTAAAAATTGCTTTGCACAAATTTGAGTATACATCTATATTTTTAGTAATAACTGCAATGTCTCTATA
>CAMGAZ010000021.1 GCA_946008205.1 uncultured Clostridium sp.
TTTATGTAGCTAACTACGTCTGTTGTTATTTGTTCTAGCTTAGGCTGATTCTCTCCTAACTCTTCTTGTTTGAATCCTAAATGTCCTCCTGCTTCAGGGCCTTCTATTACTATCATGTCTGGAATGTAATTATATTTTTTTCTCCAATGTTCCACTATTAATTTACAACATCTTAATGAAGATACTATGGGGGCAATTTTTGTTTTGCTTTCTTTTACGTATTCTGGTAAATCTTTGGGTATTCCGGCTCCTGAAATTATTAGGTCAATTTTTTGTTTTACACATTCTTTAACAATTTCTGCATAATTTTTTAGTGCAACCATTACATTTACCCCAAGGATTTTATCTTCCCCTGCTATTGCTCTTGCTTTTTTTATTTCTTTACCAATAGCTCTTAAATTTGCAATCATTGGATTTTTTCTAAAGTCTTCTTCTTGGTATCCAATGTCTGCAGTTGAAATTATTCCTATTCCACCTTCTTTACTAACAGTTCCTGCTAGCTTATGCATAGAAATTCCAACTCCCATGCCCCCTTGAATTATTGGATATTTGGATTTTTTATTTCCTAATTTAATACCTTCCATACGTATTTTTCCTTCCTCTATTATATTTTTTAAAGTTCTTAGAATTAATTATATCGTAAAGGATATGCTCTCGCACAGCTATCAAACGAAAGCATTATACTCCCATAATGTTATATCCGTTGTCTGCATATATTACTTGCCCTGTGATACTATCAGACATTTCACTTAATAAGAATGTAGCAACATTTCCAACTTGGGTTGTTGTGACATTTTTGTGTAGAGGAGCTTTTTCTTCTACTACTGTTAGTATTGAATTGAAGTCTTTTATTCCTTTTGCAGATAAAGTTTTTATGGGACCACTGGATAAAGCATTTACTCTAATTCCATCTCTTCCTAAATTTTCAGCTAAATATCTAACGCTTGATTCTAATGCAGCTTTTGCAACCCCCATTACATTATATCCTTCTAATACTTTAGTAGAGCCATGGTATGTTAGAGTTACTAAACTAGCATTTTCATTTAGCATATCAAGTTCTTTTGCTGTTCTTGCAGCAAGTACAAATGAATACGCACTTACATCATTTGCATGAGAAAATCCTTCTCTGCTAGTATATATAAAGTCATTGTGTAAATCTTCAGTGTTCGCA
The DNA here is from genome assembly GCA_946008205.1 of uncultured Clostridium sp. Taxonomy (GTDB): domain Bacteria; phylum Bacillota; class Clostridia; order TANB77; family CAG-508; genus CAG-245. The sequence goes on from CAMGAZ010000021.1 coordinate 1,172, forward strand.
TGTGCTATTGCATGGACAATTCCATCAACTTTACCATTTTCTTTTTTTATTTTCGTAAATACACTTCTTACTTTTTCGTCTTCTGAAGCTCCATCTAATACATATAATTTGCATCCTTTAAATTCACTTGTTAATTCTTCTATTTTTTCTTTATTTGATTCATCCATGTATGTAAATATTAGCTTTGCTCCATTTTCATATGCAGACTTTGCAATACCATATGCAATGCTCCACTTATTTCTAATTCCCATTATAATAATTTTTTTATCCTTTAATAACATCTCTTTACCTCTCCTCTATTTAATATTTCTAAATTTTTGGTATCTTTCTTCCACAATTTCTTCACCAGTTTTGTCTTTCATTTGGGCAATTGTAGCTTTTACCTCTTTTTTTATTTCTTGTGAAATTTTTTCTAACACTTCTTGTTCTTCTCCTTCAGGTTATTTTATAATTTTTTCAATTACACCAAAGTTGTATAAGTCTTCTGCCGTTAGTTTCATTTTTTCGGCGGCTTCTTTGCATCTTGAAGCATCCTTCCATAAAATGCTTGCATATCCTTCTGGTGAAAGTATTGAATATATTGCATTTTCTAGCATTAACACTTTGTTTGCTACTCCTATTGCTAAAGCTCCTCCGCTTGAACCTTCTCCTATAACTACTGATATTATTGGCACTTTTAATCTTGCCATTTCGAACATTGACTTTGCTATTGCTTCTCCTTGTCCTTTTTCTTCAGCTTCAATTCCGGGATAAGCACCTTTTGTATCTATAAATGTAACTACTGGTCTTTTAAATTTTTCAGCTTGTTTCATGAATCTTATTGCTTTTCTATAGCTCTCTGGATTTGGCATTCCAAAGTTTCTTTCTATGTTTTCTTTAGTAGTTCTTCCCTTTTGTTCTGCAATAATTGTATAGTTTTGATTACCAATTCTACCTAGCCCACAAACAATAGCCTTATCATCTTTGCAATTTCTATCACCGTGTAACTCTATAAATTCATCAAAAATTTTATCTACATAATCAAGCGAAGTTTTTCTTTTGGGATTTCTTGCGATTTCTACTTTTTCCCAAGCAGATAGTTCTTCTTTTGCCACTTTAATAAAACTCCTTTCCATTATTTTATTGATATTCCTTCGAAGTATGAAACTATTTATATTTTTAGAGATTAATTCCGCGCAGCAAGCAAACGAAAGCTTTAGCTTGAGTGCGATTGAAGCAACTTTCATATTTTATAACGATTAAAATTGGAAGTTGCGACAGCAAGGATACTCGATAAAAATAGAATTAATTTCATACTTCACAAATAGCAATTATTTATTAAGTTGAATTAATCTATATATCGTATCTTTTAAATCTTTTCTTTCTACTATTTTATCTATAAATCCATGCTCTAATAAAAATTCTGCTGTTTGAAAACCATCTGGTAGAGCTTCTCCGATAGTCTGGCTTATAACTCTTTGTCCAGCAAATCCTATCATTGCTCCTGGCTCTGCTAAAATTATATCTCCTAAACTAGCAAAGGACGCTGTAACTCCACCATATGTAGTATCAGTCAATACAGAAATATACAATAATCCTGCTTCGTCTAATTTAGTAAGTGTTGCTGTAGTTTTTGCCATTTGCATTAAAGATATTATCCCTTCTTGCATCCTAGCTCCTCCAGAAACGCAAAATATTACAATCGGCAACTTCAAATTAATCGCTTGTTCTATTGCATATGTTATCTTTTCACCAACAACAGCTCCCATACTTCCCATTAAAAAACCGCTATCCATTATGCAAAGGACAATTTTTTCTCCGTTTATTTTGCAAGTACCACATGCTACAGCTTCTTCCAAGCCAGTCTTTTCTTTAAGTACTCTCAATTTTTTGGGATAGTCTTCTAATTCTAAAGGATTACTCGTTTCAATATTTATATCAAATCTTTTATATGTATCTTTGTCAGCAATCAATTCAATTCTTTTATTAATATGCATTCTAAAATAGTGACCACAGTTAGGGCAAATGCTTAAGTTTTCTCTTACTGTATCTTTATAAATTATTTCTTTACAGTTGTCGCACTTCACCCATTTCCCAATAGGAATATCAACATTTGATTTTTTATTTTTAGCTGATTGCTCTCTTTTCTTTATCTTATCAACAATCATGTCTAGTCCTTTCCCTTTTCTAAAATTGTAAAAAAATTTTTCTAACTTTAATTTTGTAACTTACTTATAAAAGAAGTATAGATATCTCATATTATAAAATCTTGATTTTTTATTATTTCAAACAAGAAGTCCCTATTTGTGTCTACTCCATCTATAACTAATTCTTCTAAAGCTCTCTTCATTTTAGCTATAGCTTCATTTCTAGAAGTTCCAAAAGCAATTATCTTTGCTATCATAGAATCGTAATTTGCTGGAATTGTATATCCGTCATATATTGCTGTATCTATTCTTATTCCGTTACCTCCTGGTAAGTTTAGCCCTGTAATTTTTCCAGGACATGGTCTAAAATTCTTACTTGGATTTTCTGCATTTATTCTACATTCAATAGAATGTCCCTTAAAATTAATTTCTTTCTGTTTAAATTTCAACTTTTCTCCTGCAGCAATTCTTATTTGCTCTTTTACTATATCTACGCCTGTTCTCATTTCTGTTATTGGATGTTCAACTTGTATTCTTGTATTCATTTCCATAAAATAAAAGTTTTTATTTTTATCTACTAAGAACTCTACTGTTCCACAGCTAGTATAGCCAGCAGCTTTTGCAGCTTTTACCGCTGCCTCTCCCATCTTGTTTCTTAATTTTTCGTCTATAGCTGTTGATGGAGTTTCCTCAATTACTTTTTGATGATTTCTTTGGATTGAACAATCCCTTTCACCTAAATGTACTACATTTCCATGTTCATCTGCTAATATTTGTATTTCAACATGTCTGGGATTTTCTACGAACTTTTCTATATATAACTCATCATCATTAAAAGATATTTTTGCTTCTTGTTTTACTATGTTATAGGCGTTTTCTAGCTCATCTGATGAGTTTACAACTCTTATTCCCTTGCCACCACCACCAGCAGCTGCTTTTATCATAATTGGATACCCTATTTTATTTGCTATTGCTATAGCATCTTTCATTCCTTTTATACTTCCTTCTGAGCCTGGAATTGTTGGCACTCCTGCTTCTTTCATCATTTCCTTAGAATTTGACTTGTTCCCTAATAATTCTATAACTCTAGATGATGGTCCTATAAATTTAATGTTTGATTCTTCACATATTTTAGCAAATTGTGCATTTTCAGATAAAAATCCAAAACCTGGATGTATACTATCTGCTCCTGTTATGCATGCAGCTTCTATAATATTTTTCATATTCAAATAGCTTTTTCTAGAATCTGCTGGTCCTATACAAATTGCTTCATCTGCAAGTCTTGTATGTAATGCATCTTTATCAGCTTCTGAATATATTGCAACTGTTTTTATATTCATTTCTTTGCAGGCTCTAATTATTCTTACTGCAATCTCTCCACGATTTGCAATTAAAATCTTATTCATTTTTTCTACTCCTTTTTTTGTCGTTGCTATTTATACAAGTGCAAAAGTCAACTCACCTTTTGCGGCAATTTTACCATCAACTGTTGCTAATGCCTCTCCAATTCCAATTGGTCCTTTCCTTTTTATTATCTTTACTTCTAATTTTAATGTATCACCAGGCACAACCATTTTCTTAAATTTCATTTTATCTATTCCACCAAATAGAGCATTTTTCCCTTTATTTTCTTCCATACTAAGTATTGCAACAGCTCCAGTTTGTGCAAGGCTCTCTGCAATTAGAACTCCTGGCATTATTGGATTACCTGGAAAATGTCCTTTAAAATACCATTCTTCTGCATTTACATGTTTATATGCAACTGCACTTTGCCCTGGTATAAATTCCTCAACTTCATCAATCATAAGAAATGGTTCTCTTTGAGGAATTATTTTCTTTATTCCTTCTTTATCTAACATAATAAATTTCCTTTCTGCTAAAAACAAAATTATTTTATTCTAAATAATGGTTTCCCATATTCTACTGACTCTCCATCTTTTACATAGATTTCAACTATTTCTCCATCGTATTCGCTTTCAATTTCGTTCATTAATTTCATAGCTTCAATTATGCAAAGCACATCACCTTTTTTTACATGTTTTCCAATTTCTACATAAGGCTTTGCATCTGGGGAAGGCTTTATATAAAAAGTTCCTACCATAGGTGATTTAACTATATTTCCAGTTTTCTGTTCATCGACATTAGTTTCTATTTTTGTTTCTACTGTTTTATTGCTAATTACTTCTACTGGAACTTGTGTTGTTATAACCTCTTTGTTTTCTTTCTTAGCATTGATTTTAGTTCCATCAGGGAATTCAATTTCTAGTGATGTTAATTTCGAATTACCAATATCATCTATTAATTGTTTTAATTTCTCGTATTCCATTATAACCTCCTTAATAAAACACTACTATTATGTCCACCAAATCCTAGCGAATTTGACATTGCTATATTTATTTTTGCTTTTACTGGTTCATTTGGTACAATATCTAAATCACACTCTTCATCTTTTTCTTTATAGTTTATTGTTGGTGGTATCAGTTCATTTTGCATTGCTTTAACACAAATTATTGCCTCTATTGCGCCTGCTGCGCCTAATAAATGCCCTGTATTTCCTTTAGTTGAGCTTATCTTTACTTTTGTAGAGGCCTCCCCTAATGCTTTTTTTACAGCTAAAGTTTCTGTTAAATCGTTTAGATGAGTTGATGTTCCATGTGCATTTATATAATCTATTTGTGATGGTTCTATCTGAGCATCTTCAATAGCTCTTTTCATTGCTCTTGCAGCACCTTCTCCATCAGGAGCTGGTGAAGTGATATGATATGCATCTGATGTAGCTCCAAATCCTATTACTTCTGCATATATTTTAGCTCCTCTTTTCTTTGCATGCTCTAACTCTTCTAAAACAAGAACTCCTGCTCCTTCTCCCATTACAAATCCGCTTCTTTCTTTATCAAACGGAATGCTAGCTCTTGTCTTTTCTGTAGCATTCGATAAAGCTTTCATGTTCTCAAATCCAGCTATTCCAACTCTACGAATTGAAGCTTCTGTTCCTCCTGCAAAAATTACGTCTTCTGTCCCATATTTGATTGTTTTATATGCTTCTCCTATTGCATGTGTTGAAGATGCACATGCTGTAACTATTGACATTGATTCTCCTTTTAATCCTAAGTCTATAGCAACATTTCCTGCAGGCATATTAGCAATAGACATTGGTATAAACATTGGAGACACTCTATTATGCCCTTTTACATAGTTTGTTTCACATTGTTCTTGTATTGTGTTCAATCCAGCAATTCCAGAACTTATAAAAATTCCACATCTCTCCATATCAGTATTTTCTGGCGTTATTCCACTATCTTTATAAGCTTCCCTACTTGCTACTAGAGCAAACTGTGATGATCTATCTAAGTGTCTTGCTTGCTTTACTTCAAAATGGTCTAATGGATTATAATCTTTTACCTCTGCAGCCAAGCTAGTTTTATAGCCTGTCGCATCAAATAATGTTATTTTATCGATTCCACACTTTTTGCTTTCGATACCTTTCCACATTTCATCTACATCATTTCCAATAGGGCTAATAGCTCCTAATCCTGTAATTACAACTCTTCTCCTCATTTCACATTCCTTTCTTTGGACCATCAGGGACGGTTCTCAATGGTCCTATTACTTTACATAATCATTCCGCCATCTACATTTATAACCTGTCCGGTTATGTATGAACTTTCTTTTGAAGCCAAGAATTTGACTACATTTGCTACATCTTCTGCTTTTCCCATTCTTTTTAGTGGTATGCTTTTCGCAATGTTTTCTTTAATTTCATCTTTTAAAACATCTGTCATATTAGTTTCTATAAATCCTGGCGCAACAGCATTTACTAATATATTTCTACTTGCTACTTCCTTTGCCAAGCTTTTCGTAAAACCTATTATTCCGGCTTTTGATGCTGAATAATTTGTTTGTCCTGCATTGCCAACAATTCCAACCACAGATGATATATTAACTATTCTTCCATTCCTTGCTTTCATCATATATGGAATAACGTTTTTAGTGACTTTAAAAGTACATACTTGATTTACATTTAATACATCTTGAAAATCTTCTTTTTTCATTCTCATAAGTAAATTATCTCTCGTGATACCTGCATTATTTACTAAAACATCTATTTTTCCAAATTTTTCTATAGCCTCTTTTATGAACCTTTCACAGTCCTCGTAATTTGACACATCCCCTTGTACTGCTAAACACTTTCTTCCAGCTTCTTCTATTTCTTTCTTAGTATCTTCTAAGTCCTTATTTTCTTTTCTATAATTTATAACAATATCGAATCCACTATTTGCAAGTGTGATTGCTATTTGTTTTCCAATTCCTCTTGTTGCACCTGTTATTAGCGCTATCTTATTTTCTTCCATAATACTCTCCTTTTTATTATATTAGTTTTAGCATATATATATCATTGAAAGTAATTAATTGCACTTTCTAATGTTTGAATATCATTGATATTCATAATCGTTATTGGCTTATCTGTTTTTGCTCTTTTTACAAATCCTGATAACGTTTTTCCTGGTCCAATTTCTATAAATGCATCAACTTGTTCATTTAACATTGTTTGTACCGTCTTAGAAAACCTAACTGGACTTATAATGTGTTTTTCTAAAATATCTTTTACATCATCTTGATTTGTATAAATCTCGCCGTCTATGTTTTTTACAACCTTGCTTTCAAACTTGTTTATATTGATTTTATCTAATTCTTTTCTTAGCTCTTCTGATGCTTTTTTTAATTTTATTGTGTGGAATGGTCCTGATGTTTTTAGCTCCAACACTCTTTTAGCGCCTGCTTCTTTTGCAAGTTCTTCGGCTTTTTCTACAGCTTCTTTTTCTCCTGAAATTGCAATTTGCCCCTCACAATTATAATTAGCCGGTACTACAAATCCATCTTTCACATTATTACATATTTCTTCAACTTGCTCGTCGCTCATTCCTAATATAGCAGCCATTCTCCATTGTCCTTCTGGTACCATCTCCTGCATGTACTTTCCTCTCTTTTGTACGACTTTAATTCCATCTTCAAACGATAAAGCTCCGCTATATATTAGTGCTGAATATTCGCCCAAACTCAATCCAGCAGATATCTCTGCTTTTATATTTTTCGTCTTTAATATTTCTAATATAGCTAAACTCATTGTTAATATTGCTAACTGTGTATATTTAGTTTCGTTTAATAAATCTTCTGGGCCATTAAATGATATCTCTGCAATGTCAATTCCTGTTATTTGGTTTACCTTATCATATACTTCTCTTGCTTCAGTATAATTCTCATATAAATCCTTGCCCATTCCTACATATTGAGCTCCTTGACCTGGAAACAAAAATCCTATTTTCATCTTTTCATCCTTTCTTGCCCCAATTAGGGACAGGTGGGACCATTAAGAACCGTCCCTAATGGTCCTTTCTCAAATTCATTACAAAATTTTGATAAGAATTTTTCTATGTTTACATCTACGTTGAATTCTTTTTTTATTGATGTAGCTATGTTTTTTACTTCTTCTGCAAATTCTTTTTGTGATGTGTTTATTCCGATTCCTATTACTAAGTATGTAACCTTTTCTCCAACTAGCTTTGTTTGTGTTAGTATTCCTCCGACTTTTTTTCCATGTGAATATAAGTCGTTTGGCTCTTTGATGTCTAGTTTTATGCTGTACATTTCTTGCATTATTTTTACTATTAACTCCGCAATTTTTATTGTTAGTCCGTCTAATTTTTTTATGTTACAATTCAATTCTATGGCAAGAGAAAAAGCTATATTATTTGCTTGGTCTGTGTACCATTTTCTACCATGAGTTCCCTGACCATTGGTTTGTATGTCTGCTATTACTATTGTTCCATTTTTTATATTGTTGCTTTCTATTAATCTCCAAATTTCACTTTGTGTTGAGTCTATTGTTTTATAATGGATTATATTTCTTCCTAAATATTTTGTCTGTAGCCCTTTTAATTCCACAATTTTCCCCCTAAATCATTTTCTATAACTTTCAAATTTTCCTGTCTTTTTATTTTGTTTGTAGTTGTTTTGATTAATGGCTCTTCAGTTATAATTATTCCTCTTACGGCTTTATATGGAGGCATTGTTTTGTTTATTTCTTTTACTTTTTCTGCTATTACTTGATATATTTCTTGTTCATCATCAGATGCGTTATATACGTCTTTTACAACGTCTCTGTCAAAAACTATTTTTACATTTATTTTAATGTCATCTTTGTCATCTGATACAGGTTTTCCAAATATAAAAGATTCTTTGACTCCTTCAATTCTATTTACCAAATTTTCCATTTCTTCTGGGAAAATGTTTTTACCATTTTTTAGTACTATTACACTCTTCTTTCTTCCACAAATGAATATATAACCTTCGTTATCTATTTTTGCTAAATCTCCTGTATAGAACCATCCATCTTTTATAGCTTCTTTTGTAGCCTCTTCATTCTGATAATACCCTAGCATTACATTAGGACCTTTTACTACTAATTCTCCCATTCCTTCTTTATCAGGGTTAACTATTTTTGCTTTTACATGTGGAAGTGCTTTTCCTATTGAGCCTAACCTATAATTCTCGTTTGTTCCTATTCCTATTACTGGTGAAGTTTCTGTTAGACCATAGCCTTGGACCAAGTTTACTCCTAATCTTCTATATCTCTCTTCTATATTTCTATCTAAAGCTGCTGCACCACTTATTAATAGTTTTACATTTCCTCCAAGCATATCATGTATTTCTGAAAAAGCCTTCTTCTTTTCTTCCATCGAAGCATCTTTATATTTTTCTTCTTTTTGTAATATTATTCCTAGTTCTCCTCGTTTTTCTAAGCTTTTCCTTATGATTTTAAATATTCTTTCATAAATAGCCGGAACACATGCCATAACTGAAACATGATATTCATTTATGTTTTCGACTATATGTCTTAGTCCATCACAGAATACAGTCTGAGCTCCTTTGTATAATGAAAATAAGAAACCTACTGTGCATTCAAAAACATGGTGTATTGGTAATACTGATAAAAATATATCATCAGAATTTACGCCTAACACAGACGCAATATCCATCAAATTTGAACAAATATTATTGTGTGATAGTGCTACTACTTTTGATTTTGATGTAGTTCCTGACGTAAATAACATTATATTCATCTCATTTGGATTAATTGTTGCATCTATAAAACTTCTGTCACCTTCTGTTATTAGCTCTCTCCCAGTTTTTATCAATTCTTTTTCAGAGTAAATGCCATCTTGATGTTCTTCTAAGTCCATTGATATTAAATGTTTTAATTTTCCAATTCCTTGCATTTTTATTTTTTTTAATGTTTCTTCATATTTTTTTGAATAGAAAATTGCTTCAACTTCTGACCTTTCTATTAATGATTCTAATTCATTTTCTGGTAACGATTTTATTTACATATAAGCTTCTTGTTTTATTAATCATATCTTTTAAATCTGTTATTTCTAAAATTTCTTTCATAATTTCCTCACTTGTTTTACTGTTCTATTTTTATATCATATTCTTTTCCAAAAATCGTTAGACTGGCAGGTCAGTACAAAACGCAAAAAGAAACGATTTTTTTGTAATCGTTTCTTGTAATTTATCGTTTTAAGGTTAATGGATATAAACTATGTAATACTAATATTATTAGTCTATCATTGTTACTTTTTCAATAACTGGTTGATTTTCTTGTAATACTGTTCCATTGTCATCTTCAACTTTAGTGTCTTCACAGATTTTATCAACTATTTCCATTCCGCTTGTTACTTTACCAAATCCTGCATATTGACCGTCTAGGAATGTGCTATCTTCGTGTACTATAAAGAATTGTGAGCTTGCACTATTATAACTTTGAGAACGAGCCATTGATATTGTTCCTCTCACATGTGATATAGAATTTTGAACTCCATTTGCCGAAAATTCCCCTTTAATATTTTTATCACTTCCACCCATTCCAGTTCCTAAAGGATCTCCACCTTGAATCATAAATCCTGATATAATTCTATGGAAAGTTAATCCATTGTAAAATCCTTCATTTGCTAATTTTGCAAAGTTGGCTACTGTAATTGGCGCAACATCTGCATCTAGCTCTAAAACTATTGTTCCATAATCTTTTACTACCATCTCAGCATGATGCTTTCCTGTACTATACATACTCTTTTCCTCCTCATTTTCTAATTGTGTATTTGTATTTGCATTTTCATTTGCACTGCTTATGCTCCTATTATAAGCCCAAATTCCAGCAGCAATTATTGCTACAACAACTACAATAACTGCAATTCCTATTGCAAAATCTTTAATATTCATTTTTATCATCCTTCCTTCGTTTTTTCTGATTATATCATAAAACAAATTTAATTGAAAATAAATTTTATAAAAATATTCATCATCGGCATGTACACAACAAGAGCTGTGAATTTTAACATTTATTGAACCATTGAAGCAAAAGTGCTAAGGCTTACCCCTTTCGACATTCTTACACGTGGTAAAGCAAATTTGTCGCTTCCCTTGTAAACTCTACCACCTTCCGTGGTAAAAGCTAGCCTATATCCTGCATCTTTTAAAACTTTCTTATCCAAATCATTGTAATGTCCAAATGGATAACAAAATACAGTTGAGCCACCTAATGTTTGACTCGATTGTTTTACATCTTCCAAAATTTTATCATATGACCAAGATAACATTACTCCTTTTCCATTTGCTCCCTCATGCATGCAATCTGAGTGTGATTGATAACTAATATTTACCTGTTTATTATTTGCTCTATACCCATACCATGATGTTATTACAAATGATGTTGCTTTTGCATTATATTTTTGTATTATTGGAACTGCAAGTTCGAAAAAAGAGTCATCGCCATCGTCTACTGTTATTACCACGCTTTTATCTGGTAAACTTATCTTTCCGTCAATGTAATCTTCTACCTCTTGCCATGTCGGAAAATAAAAATTATTATCTGTAAAATATTT
>CAMGAZ010000022.1 GCA_946008205.1 uncultured Clostridium sp.
CGTGTCTACGAGCGAGCCATAATATATTGATTGTGTAGAAAAAAATTTCCATAAATGTGAAATTTAAAATACTATTAAAGCAATGAAAGAGTATCTAAAAGCAAAGGAGCAAAGTAATGATATTCAGGTATAAAATAACGCCATATTGTAGTTATTTGGAAAGATATTATTATAGAGTTAAAATTCAAGAATATAGTACAAAATTTCCACACTGGAGAAAGGTAGTATATAATGCTACAATACAAGAGATATTATACGAAATAAACGAACATGCATTTAATTCTGGGTTTCATCTAAGCGACGTATCATTTGAGGACATACTAGAGGAAATTCAAAAATATGATTCAATTGAAAGCATTATTATGAAATACATTATTGATGTCATTATGAAACAGAAAAAGAGAGAATGCGCCGAGGAAACAGTCAGAGACGCTCTCGACAAACTTATTATAACTAAAGGCTGGAATACTATTGAAATAAAGGAGAATAAGAATTAATGGCAGCTATTGAGATTTTTGGCGGCGACGGACTAGAAAATGCATTTGAAGCACTAAATATCAATGCAAAGAGGACTTATAGAAGTTCACATGAACCTTATTACGAGGTTTGGGAGCTAGATAAGAAGGACTTTAAGCTACTTGAAGAAACTCCAGAATGGGATGACTCATTTGGCTGGTATAGATTTGCCAAAGGTTCAAATATGGGTAGTGCATGCGATTTCTTTACGGTAAACGGTCAGTTTATGATTGGTTGGGAAACACAAGACGGTAATGACACCTATGATTCACTCTTAGATTATTTTCATAAAGGTTTACACATTGGTATGGAAAGTAATATCTGTGCCTGTGCGGTTGATCTTGCACGAGTAAATGGTAAAACACTTGCTGGGCTGTTTGAAATATACGAAGGGTGATTATGGTGTCTAATGAATGGAAAGATTATATTGCGGATAGTAGGCAGCATGTTTTATCGCAGTTTAATAAATATGGTATACCAGATGGCTGGCGCAAGTCTATTATCCCAAGTCTGGTAGACGAACTGGTTGATGTGCTTGGATCGCATGTAGATGATTTTGTTATATCAGACTGTAAGGAAAAGTTTGGTGAGCTTCGAGTATACTGGTACTATGAAAACCCGATTAATGATAATGATTTATTGTATGACAAAATTGAAAAAATAATTGGGAAGTATGAACTTATTAGCAGGAAAACTTGCGTGAAGTGTGGGAGATTAGCTACTACACAGAGCAGTGGTTGGATTTTGCCGTTTTGCACAGGGTGCATTAAGTTTGTAAATTAGTAAAAATTAGACGGAATAGCCTTGGAATCTTTGGTTATTCCGTCAATTGTTCTTTTATGTATTCTGTGGTATATTATTTGCATGGAATGACAGTACAAAATGAATGGAGGTAATAACATGGATAATTACACTTGGGAAGAAATTGTAGAAGGAGTTGCGAGATATGCTAGTTCTATTGCGGAAGAGAGAACCATTCTATATGAACTTGAATACACCAATGCAACAATTGATAATTATCCGGGGCTTCGTAGGGTAATTGAACGGTACAGAGGAAATAGATGGCATGACTAAAAAGGAGGATAATGAATAATGGCATACACTGGTTTTATTACTACTCTTAAAAACGTGCATAAGCATTCTAATGCGGATCGTCTACAGATTGGCGAATGTTTTGGAAATTCTGTAATTGTTTCTTTGGATTATGTCGAGGGTCAGCTCGGTGTTTATTTTCCTGTTGACGGACAGCTTTCTGAAGAGTTTTGTAAAGTGAATGATCTGGTTCGTCGTAAAGACGAAAATGGTAATCCTTGTGGCGGTTATCTAGATCCTGAAAAGCGTAATATTAAGGCGCTAAAGCTTCGTGGAGAAAAATCTGATGGCCTATTTCTTCCGCTAACTTGTTTGGCGGATTTTTGTAAGATTTCTGAGCTTAAGGACGGCGATACAATTTCCATTCTAAATGGGAAGGAAATTTGTAAGAAATATATCCCACGATGTGATTATGTACGTCATCGTGGCGCAGCTTCCGGCAAGAAGGCGAAGGTTAATTTTGCACCTACTTTCTATGAGCACATTGATACGCCTCAGCTTGCATATAATCTTAATGCTTTTAAGGTCGGAGATATTGTGGAGCTAACACTCAAAATGCATGGCACATCTGGACGTACTGGATATTTGCCACTGCTCAATACCAAGCGTACTTGGCTTGATAAGCTGCTTAGACGGCATGGTAAAGACTATTTCGAATATGGATATGTTACTGGCACTCGTCGTGTAGTGCTTGACGCTACTCATACTGGTGGTTTCTATGATGATAATTCTTTCCGCGAGGAAATGGCGAAGAAGTTTGAAGGTAAGCTGCGCAAAGGTGAGGTGGCCTACTACGAAATCGTAGGGTTCCAGGGACCAAACGGTGCACCAATTATGGCAAGCGTAAACAACAGTAAGATTTCTGACAAAGAATTCACCAAGCAGTATGGTAAAGAAACTGTATTTGCTTATGGGTGTGACCCAAATGGTACTTACCAGATGCAAACCAATGAGGCAGGCGATATGGTATGTCCTCCTTGTTGTGAAATATATGTCTATCGTATGACCATGGTAAATGAAGATGGCGATGTGGTTGAGATGTCCCCCGATCAGATGCGCTATCGCTGTGAGCAGATGGGTGTACATACCGTTCCTGTATTTGAACGATTTATTATTCCTGATGGTATTAATCCGGGTGAATATGTCGTTAAAAAGGTTGAGCAGTATTTTGATGGGCCAGATCCAATCGGGTTAAATCACATCAGGGAAGGTGTAGTCGCTCGTATCGTAAATCGTCCTAATATTGCTGTTTATAAGCACAAGAATTTTAGCTTCAAAGTTTTGGAAGGAATTGCCAAGGATGTTGCGGACGCGCCTGACATTGAGGAAGCTCAAGACGAAGAAGTGGTAGCACAAAATAAATGGAGTGAATAAAATGGAGAAAAATTATTACGTAGAAATTATATCCACCATAATTGCAATGTTTATTGCGCTAATTTTAATTTTTCTAGCTGGAGTAATTTCAGGATTGGCTTTAAAATGGATTTTTGGAGGGCTCGTTGTTGATGGATTGAATCTTATCTTCAATACAACAAGGTTTAGTGCAGATAAGATCCCTATTATCTGTGGAACTTTGGCGGTAATTGGTTCATTCTTTCATTGATAAAAAATAGTTAAGTGAGTGTCGATAAGAAAAAGTGATTTAAATGAATTATCGAGATGGCTTTACGAGGTATATTCGAAGCCCTCTCAGAATACAAAAAATAAAAAAATACAAAACGATACAAAATTAATAATTTGGAGTGATTTTGTGTCAAAATTTATAGATTTAACTGGGCAAAGATTCGGCAATTTGACTGTTATATCAAAAGACGAGTCGTATATTAAACCGTCTGGACAAAAAATAGCCATGTGGAAGTGCGTGTGTGATTGTGGGAATAGTGTTTCAGTACGATCAGAGTATTTAAGAAATGGTAACACAACATCTTGTGGATGTATAGAAGAACAAGAAGGGAATATTATTGGACAAAGATTTGGAAGGTTAGTTGTTATTGAGCAAAATATTAATAATCCAAAATCATGGATTTGTCAATGTGATTGCGGAGAAAAGACGAGTGTTAACAAGTCTAATTTAATCTTGGGGAAAACAAAAAGCTGTGGGTGCTTGCAAAAAGAAGCAAGATATGCAAAAGCAGATGACCTAACTGGCCAACAGTTTGGACTGTTAACTGTAATTAAAAGAGTAGAAAATAAAGGCAAGCAGATTAGATACTTGTGTAAATGTGTTTGTGGTAAGGAAAAAATATTTTATTCAACCAATCTAAAAAGAGGGTTGAGCACAAGCTGTGGCTGTTTTAGAAAAGAAAAATTATCACAGTTGTATTTTCAAGACTTAACAGGACAAACTTTTGGAAGACTAACAGTAGAAAGTTTAAATTCTTATGATAGGAAAAACAATAGCTATTTTTGGAATTGTATATGTGAATGTGGAACAAAAACTGTCGTAGCAGGAAGTCATTTAAAAAACGGACATACTCAAAGTTGCGGTTGTATGATATCTGCGGGTGAAGAAAAAATCTCTAAAATATTGTCAGATAATAATGTTATATTCGAAAAAGGCTTATCTCATGGATTGATATTACCAACTGGTGGTTCTGCGAAATATGATTTTTCTATTTTTAATGACAATAAAGAATTGCAATATTTAATAGAGTATGATGGATGGCAACATTATATTCAAAGTAATAGTAAATGGGACAGAGATGGAAAATTTAAGATTAGACAAAATAGCGATAGCCTAAAAAATCAATGGTGCATCGATAATAATATACCATTGATAAGAATCCCATATACACATTTCTCTAAGATATGTATTGACGATTTAATACTGGAAACAACACAATTTTTAATAAAATAAATAGGTGATAAATAATTATGGATATGAAAAAAAGAGAGCAACAGCTTAACCTACGACTTGTTAAAGATTATAAATATGTAAAATCTCTTGGCTATAACGTGTTAGGTGTATTTGTGCAAGGTTCTGATAATTATTCATTATCTTGGGGAGGAAGTGACATCGATACAAAAACAATCGTTATTCCTTCTTTTGAGGATTTCGCTCTAAATCATAAACCAGTTAGCACTACTCTAATCTTACCGTCTAACGAACATATTGACGTTAAAGACATTCGACTCATGCATGAATGCTTCCGCAAGCAGAATATCAATTTCTTGGAAATTTTGTTCACGAAATACAAGCTTGTGAATTCTGAGTATGAAGCGTTGTATCAGCCTATGTTTGATAACAATGAACGGATTGCTCACTATAACAATTATGCGGCTGTTAATTGCATTGCTGGGATGGTGTATGAAAAGCATAAGGCAATGGAACACCCATATCCAACTTTGGTCGAAAAGATTGAAAAGTATGGTTACGACAATAAGCAGTTGCATCATATTCTTCGTTGTGAGGAATTTCTTAAGCGTTATATTAACGGAGTACCTTATGCTGAATGTTTAATTCCAAGAGATCCACAGCATCTTATCGATGTTAAAGCTTCGTATATCTATTCTCTTGAACAGGCTCGTGAGATTGCCAACAATGTTGATTTTATCGTAAAAGATGTAAAGCAAAAGTATATGGATACTCATCCAGTCGTAATCGACAGAGAAGTTGATTCGATCATGAATAGCGTTCTAATAAACATACTAAAATATACGTTTAAGAAAGAGATTGGAGAGCGAAGGTATGAATAAGCCAAAATTCTTTATGATGTGTGGTTTAGTTGCGAGCGGCAAAAGCTACAAGGCTAAAGAATTAGCAAAAGATTATGATGCTACAATTTTTAGCTCAGATGACTTGCGTGAAGAGTTATTTGGAGATGTAAATAATCAAGAACATAATCAAGAAGTGTTTACAGAATTACATAGGCGAATTAAAGAGTGTTTGAGGAATGGTAAAAGTGCAATATATGATGCTTGCAACATTTCATATAAACGCCGCATGGGATTGATTCAGGAGCTTAAGAACATTCCATGTGAAAAGATCTGCGTGCTCATGGCAACGCCATATGAAGAATGTTTGAAGCGTAATGCCGAGCGTGAGCGTAAAGTGCCTGAATACGTAATTGAGAGAATGTATCGTCAATTTGATCCGCCATATTGGTATGAAGGTTGGGATGACATTATAGTAGAATATCCTAATAATAAACTCAAAAGTACAATGGACTGGATATTATCTATGAAAAATTTTAATCAAGATAATCCACATCATTCACTAACGTTAGGCGAACATTCTGAAAAAGCGTTAGATTATGTTTTTGAGACGGTTAGAGATATTGAAGACCATTCTATCGCACTAAGAGGTGCTGCAGCACTACATGCTTGCGGAATATACTTTTGTAAAACATTTAAAAATAGCAAGGGCGAGATTACAGAACAAGCCCACTACTATGGACATGAACACGTAGGTAGCTATGATAGTTTATTCTATGGAATGTTATGTAGTCCACTTGATGTAGCTATTATAATCCGCTGGCATATGCAACCCTATTTTTGGGAAAGAGATAATAATGAAAAGTTGTGCGGCAAGTACCGTAAGTTGTGGGGCGAACAGTTGTATCAAGACATTATGAAAATTCATGAAGCTGATAAGGCCAGTCATTAGGAGGTAATAATAATGCAAAAAGATATTAACATCCTTTGTACTTGTGGTTGCGGCAACGGTTTCCAGATTACATTTCTCCTTAATGAAGATGATGCCTACATCGATACTCTTGCATCTGGATTTTATTCAGGGCAGCGAGGTATTTGGAAAACAATTTATAACCGTATTAAAGCGGCCTGGTTTATGTTGAGAGGAAAAGAATATCATCTTCATGAAATTGTGTTGAGTAAGGAACAATGGAAGGAATTTGTTGCAGCGGCAAATGAAGTTATAGGCTCTGGCTAAAACCGGGGCCATATTTTTGTTCAAACAGTCAATAGACAATACAAAATAAATGGTGTATAATAAATGCAGACAGGAGGGATAAGATATGGCAAAGCTATTTTGCATTTCAGATGTGCATGGGTTCTACAACGAAATGCGTGAAGCACTTGATAATGCAGGGTTCGACCCAAATAATGAAGAGCATTGGTTGATTTCACTTGGGGATATATGGGATCGTGGGCCACAGCCAATTGAAGTAATGAAGTATTTAAAGAATCTGCCGCGCAAAGTATTAATTAAAGGTAACCACATGGATCTTTTTGAAGAATGTTGTGAGCGTGGAGAGTGTTGGGGCCATGATATTTCAAATGGAACTTACAAAACAATTTGTATACTTGGCGGCATGAACCTAGGTTATTCTTTTGCAGAGTGTTGCGAACATGCAGAAGCAATGACTCGTATGTTTCGCAAGAGCATGGTAAATTATTTCGAGTCTAGACATTATATCTTCGTTCACTCGTGGGTCCCACTAAATTGCAATGACAACTTGCCCCCATATTACATTTGCAATCGCAAGTACTCAAAGATGGAGAACTGGCGCGAAGCAAATGACCAGCAGTGGGCTGATGCCAGATGGAACAACCCATATGAATTTGCAGAACAAGGATTGATTCCAGATAAGATATTGCTATTCGGGCACTGGAATACTAGTTGGGCACATAATAAATATGAAGGTAGTCCAGAATTTGGATATGGTGCTGATTTTAGTCCTTATTATGGCGATAATTATATAGGAATTGATTCATGTGTCGCTCATAGTGGAAAAATTAATTGCGTAGTATTGGAGGATGAATTTATGGACGGTGATGTGAGTTGAGATACGAATTAATTAAAGGAAGCGCAAACGACATATCAAGTCCAATTGAAACCGTATTGGCAAATAGGGGCGTAGAAAATTGTAAGAAATATATGTCGTTGTCAGAAGACGATATCGAGCCATATGATCATCTTGACAATATTAATGACGCAGTTAGATGTTTTGCGAGGCATTTCGAAGAGGATGACCCGGTCGGCATTCTTGTTGATACCGACACTGATGGAATATGTAGCGCCACTATTATGGCAAAATATATTTGGTCGCTCAAGGAAGATTATCCTGTTCGTCTGATTGTCCATCAGAAAAACAAGGCTCATGGTCTTGAATCTCAGGATTTTGAAATTCCAGATGATATAAAGCTTATGATTATTCCTGATAGTTCTTCAAATGATATTGATGAGTGCCAAGCGCTAATTGATTCTGGAATGAATATTATAACCGCTGATCATCATGAAAAGAGTGACCCTAGAGAATATCCAGGTATTTTGATTAACAATCAAACATCAAGTAGATATTACAATAAAGCTGCTTGCGGTACACATATCACATGGGATTTCCTTAGAGCACTTGATGAATATTATTGGGAAGACTACGCATCTCAATTTATAGACCTAGTAGCTCTAGCAAATATTGCAGATGTTATGAATATTAAATCTGAAAGCACTCGTGCAACAATTAATGTCGGTCTTCAGAACATTCATAATAAAATGTTCGAGGAACTTGTAAAATCACAAGGCTTCTCAATGAAAGGACATGTAAATCCGCACACTATCGCGTTCTTCATCGCGCCTCAAATCAATGCATTTCTGCGCTTGGCCACTTTTGAAGAGCGAGAACTGTTGGTTAGAGCCTTCTGCGAAGAGGAGGCAGAAACGTGTGAATATACCAAACGTGGCGAGTCCTTGGCACCAGGAGCAAATATTTACGAGGCTATGGCTCGGGTAATGTCTGCGTATAGAGGAAAACAGAATCGTTCAAGAGATAAATCTGTTAAGTTGCTTCTTGATAAGGCGTATGAATGTGAGAATGATAAGGTTGTTATTATTGATGCAACTAACGAAATTGATCAGTCATTAACCGGTTTAGTAGCGATTCGTATCAGCGAGGCAATAAATAAACCTACATTACTTGTTCGTAGGCATGGAGATGAATTGGCGGGATCTGGACGAGCATTTAATAATTGCCCAATTGAAGACTTTAGAGCGTTGACGGAGCAGTGTCCTTATATTACTCTAGCTCAGGGTCATAATGCAGCCTTTGGCACTGCATTGCTCGCAGAAAATATTGAAAATGTGCGAGAATGGTTTAATGAAAAGCTTGATTCAGTAAACATGGATAAAGTTTATGCCGTCGATTTTATTCTTAACATGAATGACCTTGATATTAGTTTTATCCAAACAATTGATAAATATCAAGATCTGTGGGGGCAGGGGCTTTCTGAACCGCTAGTGGCTATTGAGAATATTACAATCAAGCGCTCAGACACTCACGTTCAAGGTAAGAACTTTGATAGTATTGCGTTTACAATAAATGATATTAAGTATGTGATGTTCAAACTTCCAGAATCAGATCCATTGTTAGAATGGGCGTCTGCTTGGGAAGATGATGGTGAAGATATTACTATTAACGTTGTAGCAAAAGTTGGTTTAAGTGAATATAAAGGTGTTTATACTCCACAATGTACAATTGAAGAATACACAATACAAAATTAATGGAGGACTAAAATTATGACTATTACTACTGAAAAGCGTGACCTGTTTACTATGCCCCAGGGTTATTATCTCGCACATTGTATCAGTTCTGACTTTGCACTTGGAGCGGGTATCGCAAAGACGTTTGATTCTGTATATAACATGCGTTTTAATCTATTTAAGAATTATCCTGATTATAAGTATAATGGTGGCGATGCACTACTAATTGCAAATGTATTTAACCTTGTTACCAAAGATAAATATTGGCATAAGCCAACTTACGACTCTCTACGAGAAGCACTCGAAATGATGAAGGAACAGATGGATTTTGTTGGAGCTAATAAGCTGGCGATCCCCCATATAGCCGCAGGGCTTGATCGTCTTGAATGGACGAAAGTTTATGGCATTATCTGTGAAGTATTCGAAGATACAGACGTTGCGATTGTGGTTTGCGAACTGTAATAGGAGGGATAGTTGTGGAGATAAGACCTACATATCTTATCATGACTACAGCAGAAAACAATAATAAGTATTACAACATGTTTCCTGAAGGAAGTAATTTTCGAGTCGAATATGGACGTATTGATGTAACTAAGACAACGAAAACTTATCCAATTTCCAAGTGGAATTCTACTATCTCCAGCAAACTCAAGAAGGGCTATGTCGATGTAACCGGTCTTAAAAAGGATTTAGTGGAGAAAATCTCCTCTGCTAACCCTGAAAATCCTTATAAAGAAATTGAAAATGTCGCTGTTAGAGCAATTGTTGAAAAACTTCAGAATCTAGCTCGTGAAACCATTCAGAGGAATTACACTGTAAAAGCATCTGCTGTTACTCAAGATATGGTTGATGCGGCGCAGAAGATTATTGATACTCTAGCGAATTCTTGTTCTACGGTTGAAGAGTTTAATGATAATCTGCTTAAGCTCTTTACTGTTATTCCAAGAAAGATGGGTAATGTGAGAGATTACCTCGCTAGTCAGCAAGAAGACTTCGCCAAGATTATTTCTAAGGAACAGGATCTACTAGATGTTATGCGTGGTCAGATTTATATTAAGCCTGAAAATGAATCTGTTGAAACGGTTGAAAAAAAGCAACAGACCATTCTCGAAGAACTTGGGCTTGAGATGGAAGAGGCTACAGATGACGATGTCGCAATGATTAAGTTCCTGATGAATGAATCTGCTGGTAAGTTTAGAAAAGCTTGGAAGATTAAGAATATCAAAACTCAAGAGCGTTTTGACAAGTTTGTTGCAGAGAACAATATTAAGGACACTAGGCTTTTATTTCATGGTAGCCGTAGTGAGAATTTCTGGTCTATTATCAAGACTGGACTGGTGTTGAGACCTACTAATGCGGTTATTACAGGCAAGATGTTTGGCATGGGGTGCTATTTTTCTCCAAAATGTCAGAAGTCTATTGGGTACACTTCGTTGTCTGGTTCTTATTGGGTGCGTGGTAACAACAATATTGCATATATGGCTTTGTTTGAGGTAGCATATGGTACTCCATATAATGTATATAATTTTGATAATAAATATTATAATCTTGACTACAATAAGTTGCAACAGTTTAAACCATGTGCCAATTGTCTACATGCTCATGCGGATAAAGGAATGCTAAGAAATGATGAAATTGTTGTGTACAAAGAAGATCAAATTACGATTAGGTATTTAATTGAAATTGGAAATTGAATGAGTGTGGTATATAATGATTCGATATGTATGTGATATGTGTCAAAAAGATATAGATAAAGACGTTCATGTTATTGATGAATTTCCACATCAAGTACCAATATACGCGTATAGTATGGGAAACATAAAAGTAGCGTCTTTTAAGAATTATGATCTTGCAGAAACTCATTTGTGCGATACATGTTTTAAAAGAATCACAGATATGCTTCAAACGGCGAAATAAAAAATGAATGGAGAAAAAAACTATGACTACTGAAATTCTAATTGCTAAAATCTCTAATTCAAAACTTGGTGAAGATCATGGTTGCCTTACAGCAAACCTTTTTTTAGAAGGCGACGGATGGGGTTGTACATTTGGGGGTTATTGTTTGGATCATTGGTACTCAGATGTCGGCAAGCACCATTCGCCTGACGGATACGGCGCAATTATTGAGCTTATGAAAACCCTAGAAGTAGAGTCATGGGAGGAACT
Source organism: uncultured Clostridium sp. (assembly GCA_946008205.1). Lineage (GTDB taxonomy): Bacteria > Bacillota > Clostridia > TANB77 > CAG-508 > CAG-245. Next base: position 11,213 of record CAMGAZ010000022.1, read on the forward strand.
AAATGGTAAATATGTACGCGTAGAAATTGAAGGTTGGGGCGGCAATATTATTAAAATCGGACATTTGTTGAAGAACAAATGGTTTTCGTGGAAAGATTATTTTGAAGAAGCTAAAAAGGGGAACGAGCATGAAGATTAAATATTGCTGTAACTACTGCGATAAACAATTTGATGATGAATCAACATGCAGAGCGCACGAAATTCTACACCTACATGGCATCGAAGAATTAAAATATTACATTCAATATGCTACTAATAAAGATCTATGTTCGTACTGTGATAATGCATATTATGTATATGGGAGTGAATTTAGATGTGATCATAATGAATGTAGTGCAAGAAATAATTATAAGGATTTTAAAGGAGAAAAGATTTATGATTTCAAAGGAAACATTTGTTGAAGTTATGAATAAGCTGGAAACGCTTGATAAAAAGATGAACGACGTAGATGTTGCAATGAAGGCTTTGTCTCCAGATTTTTGTGGGTTTTATATCCCACAAGCATTCTATATTGTACTCGATATTTTAACTAATATTTTTAATGACAAGAGTGATTGGCTTTCGTATTTTGTGTTTGAACTAGACTGGCTTCACGACAGGAAATCTGGGGACGTATTAGTAAATGATAAGTCAGTTGATTTAAGCACTTGGGATAAAGCGTATGACTTCCTAATTAATAATATGAATGAAAACAAGAAGGTGAATTAAATTGACTTTTACTTTTTCTAAAAATTTATTTATTAGATTCTACTGTTGGTTTGAAAATCGCATCGTACACCCTATTAAAAATCATTATTATAGAAACAAGAAAACGCATTATGAATGCTGTGTATGCGGAAATATTGAAGCCCCATATTTTAAAGATGACCCTTATTATCGTGGCCCAATAACTGATGACTATGGTTGGCATAAACTTGATAATGGAAAATATAATCGTTGGATTTGCCATCGTTGCGCAGACCACTGGTTTGAAGATTATGACACTACAATTCCAAGGTATACACG
>CAMGAZ010000023.1 GCA_946008205.1 uncultured Clostridium sp.
AACTCTAGCTTTGCACCATATTTATATTTTTCTTTATTTATAAATCTATCATAAAATTCTGGTAATGATTTTACTTTATAAAATTGCTTTTCTCCAATTTTTATTTCAAGTTTTAATGTATTATTAGTTTTACTATATATAATTTTGGGTTCAATGTGAATGTTTCCATTTATATTAATATTTTTTGAGTCTTTCTCTTCTTCTTCATTTAACTTATAAAACTCCTTAACAAATTGGTTAAATACTTTATAGTTTTCCATCAATCTTCTCCCATTTTATCTAGTTATCTATTATACAACTTTTCAGCAGATTAATCAATCTTATTTTCACTAAAAAAGCAACTGTAAAATTTGATTACAGTTGCTTTCCTTTAGCATTCTATTATATTATTTTTTTGTTTTCTTAGTTTTCTTTTTAGCTTTCACTTTTCTTGTAGTCTTTTTATCTTTTTCGTTTTCTTCTGGTTTCCATTCTTCTCCCACTTTAGGTTTATTCCAAGATATATAATTACAAGATTCTGGGTTATGCTCACATATATAATAATTTTTTCCTCTTTTTGTTTTTCTTACTTGTACTTTTCCTCCACATACAGGGCAAGGTACATCTATTGTAACTACAAAAGGTTTTACATTTTTACATTCTGGGTATCCAGGGCATGCTAGAAACTTGCCATATCGCCCCATTTTTACTACCATCATTCTGCCACATTTGTCGCACTTAATGTCAGATACTTCATCTTCTATTTTTACATGTTCTAATTCTTTGTCAACTTTTTCTACTTCTTGTTCAAATTGTGGATAGAAATCTCTTAAAACTTGCTTCCAATCCTCTTGTCCAGATGCAACTTTATCAAATTCATCTTCTACCTTTGCGGTGAATTCTACATTTATTATCTCACTAAAGTTTTCTGTTAAGAGTTTATTTACAACTTCACCTAATTCGGTTGGTACAAGCTGTTTTTTCTCTTTTATAACATATCTTCTTTCTAAAATTGTAGTAATTGTAGGTGAATACGTGCTTGGTCTTCCTATTCCCTTTGCTTCTAGTTCTTTTACTAAACTAGCTTCTGTATATCTTGCAGGAGGTTCTGTAAAACTCTGCTTTGGTTCCAATTTTTTCTTTACTAGCTCTTGTCCTACATCTAGTGCTGGAATACTAGTATTTTCTTCGTCGTCCTGGTCATTATCGTTACCTTCAACATATAAAGTCATAAATCCTTTAAATTTTAGTGCTTGTCCACTTGCTTTAAAATTATACTTATTTACATCTATATCAACGTTTATTGTATCATATACAGCAGCCGACATTTGACTTGCTAAAAATCTATTATATATTAATTTATATAATTTGTATTGATCTGTTGTAAGCGAATCTTTTATGCTCTCTGGGCTTATGTTTATATATGTTGGTCTAATTCCTTCGTGAGCATCTTGAGCATCGCTACTTTTTTTGTAATACCTATTTTCATAGTATTCTTTTCCATATATTCTTGTAATTTCTTCTTTTGCCACTGCTCTTGCTTCTTCAGATATTCTTGTAGAGTCTGTTCTCATATATGTTATAAGACCTACACTACCTTTTTCTGGTATTTTTACTCCTTCATACAAGCCTTGTGCAACAGACATTGTTTTCTTTAAGGTAAAGCCTAACTTTCTTGAAGCCTCTTGTTGCATTGTACTTGTTGTGAAAGGTGGCGCTGGAGTTCTCTTCTTTTCTCCTTTCTTCACATTTGATACAATATACTTTCCATTTTCTATGTCTGACAAAATTTGCTCTACTTCTTCTTTTTTGTGTAGTTCTAATTTCTTTCCATTTTTTCCATAAAATTTTGCTTCGAATTCTTTTTTAGAGCTATTATCTAGTAAAGTTGCATATATGTTCCAGTATTCTTCAGGAATAAAGTTTCTAATTTCATTTTCTCTATCTACTATTAATTTTACAGCAACAGATTGAACTCTTCCTGCAGAAAGTCCTGGTTTTACTTTCTTCCATAGCAGAGGACTTATCTTATATCCAACTATTCTATCTAACACACGTCTCGCTTGTTGTGCATTCGTCAAATTCATGTCTATTTTTCTTGGTTTTTTTATTGAAGATTGAACAGTTTCTTTTGTTATCTCGTTAAAAGTAACTCTACATACGCTGTCTTCTGGAATTTCCAATATATGAGCCAAGTGCCATGCAATGGCTTCTCCTTCACGATCAGGGTCAGTTGCAAGATACACGGTTTTTGCATTCTTTGCGTCTTTTTTTAAGGATTTTATTAAATCCCCCTTTCCTCTAATATTTATATATTCTGGTTCAAAATCGTTTTCAATGTTTACACCAAGTTTTGATTTGGGCAAATCTCTTATATGTCCCATAGATGCTACTACTTTTGTATTTCCTCCAAGGAATTTTTTTATTGTATTAGCTTTTGCTGGTGATTCAACAATTATTAGTTTATCTGCCATTATGCATCTCCCATTCTTTTTTATTTATATGTAAAATATATTTTCAATATATTTTAGCTTACTTTTATTTATTTTTCAAGCTTTCCGTCAAATATTTATAAATAATGTTTGAATATAGATTTAAAATATTGAATTATACTATTCCTTATTTTGATCTGGATTGTATATAAGTTCTGGGCATTTTCTTAAGTCTGTTATTATATCATTGGTTGTTACTGGCGTTACTTTGTTTTTTACCAGCAACTTTAATAATTTTTCTATTACTTGTTCACTATTTGATATATATTTTTCAACTGTTCTCTCCTTCGTTTTACTTTTTCCATTCAACTCTTCTTTTACAATCTCTATTCCATATTTCTTTCTTTTAGTTTTTATTATAAGGGATTTTATCTTATAATATTTTAATTTTATGGAAGTTTTTTTACCTATATCCTCTGAATCTTTCTCATTGATTTTTGTTTCTCCATACAATGTTTTCATATTCTTACCTCCTAAAAGGTTATAATATCATCAAATATATTTATGTTGCAAGTATTTTCGTATTACTATTTTCGACATATTTTGACAATAAAAATCTTAGCAAGTTGATTAATTGCTAAGATTTCTTTATAACTTTTAGTATCTCTTTATATATTTTTTCTTCTGCATTTAGCTTTGCTACTTTATATGCATTATTTCCCATATTCTCTAAACTTCTATTGTCTTTAATAATCTCATTTATCGTATCATTCAATTTTGAATAATTTAAATCTTTATCTAGAATTATTCTTGCAGCATTCACATTTTCTAATACTTTGGCATTATATTCTTGATGATTTTCTGTGGCAAATGGAAATGGTATAAATATTGCTGGTTTTCCTAATTCAGAAATTTCCGTAATAGTCATTGCTCCACTTCTAGAAACAATTAAATCAGCTACTTCCATAATCTCTTGCATATTATATATGTATGGCACTATTTTCGTATTGTTTGTACTATTAATGTCTATCTTTTTATTAGCCAATTCATTCTTTATGTTTTCAAAATTTTCTTTTCCAGCTGCCCATACAATTTGATATCTATCATTTAATTTATTTTCAATTATTCCAAGTAATGCCTCGTTAATACTTCTAGCTCCTTGGCTTCCTCCAAAAGTAAGAACCGTTGGAATATCTAATCGTAGCCCCATCTCTTTCTTTTTCTCTTTTTTTTCTTCTTCACTTAGTCTTTTATTAGTTATTTTAGATGGTGTACCTGTAACTACTACTTTTTTTGCTTTAGGCAATCTATCTTTTGCCTCCTTAAATCCCACAAAAATTTCTGTAGCTTTATTAGACAATAGTTTTACTGCTACCCCTGGGAAAGCATTGCTTTCGTGTAAAACAATAGGTATGTTTAATTTGTTAGCAGCTTGCCCTACTGCAACGCAAATATACCCACCTGTTCCAATTACAATATCAGGTTTAAATTCTTGTAAAATTTTCTTTGCTTGTCCTATAGCTTTTATAGTCTTGTATAATCTTTTTATATTGTCTATGTTTATTTTCCTATTAATTCCATATGCATCTATCTTTTTTAATTCATACCCAGCCCTTGGAACCAAATCATTTTCTAGACCTCTTCCTGTCCCTATAAATATGATTTCAGAGTTTGGTTCTTCTGCCATTATCTTATTGGCAATGGCTATTCCTGGATTTATATGACCACCTGTTCCTGCTGCTGCTATTACAACTTTCATATTCTTATTTTCCTTCCATTTACGAATTTATTTCACGCATTATAAAAATATAAGCCGTAAATTGTAACTTATCTAAACTTTTGAACCTGCTCTTGATATATTCAGCAATATTCCTACAGAAGCTAGAAGTATCACAAGTGCAGTTCCTCCGGTAACTAAAGAACGGTAGCGCCATACCTGTCGTTGGTATAGAAGCTGTAACAACTGCTATGTTAATTATTGCTTGAGTCGCAACCAATGTTGTTACTCCTATTGCAAGAAGACTTCCAAACATATCTGGAGCTTTCATTGATATTACTATTCCCCTCCATGCGAATACGGCAAACAATGCAATAATCACTGCACATCCAACAAACCCTAATTCCTCTGCAACAATTGCAAATATAAAATCATTTTGTGGCTCCGGTATGTATAAATATTTCTGTTTACTATTACCTAAGCCTACTCCAAATAGTCCTCCCGAGCCTATAGCATATAAACTCTGAACCATTTGATATCCAGTTCCAGTTGCATCAGCCCATGGATCAAAGAATGTTTTTATTCTATCTAATCTAAATGAACCTGAAGAACTTGATTCTCCTTTTAGTAGTTCTTTTATTACAATTAATGCAACTCCAGCAATGCCTACTAATCCTGCAAGTAAAAAGTGCAATACTCTACAGCCAGCCATAAGCATCATAACGCAAGTTACTATTCCAATTACTAAAGATACACTTAAGTGATTTTGTATAAAATACAATATTGCTATTGGTGGTACTAACAACAAAAATGGTTTTACAAAGCCTTTCCAAAAATCCTTTAACTCACTCTTATGGTCGGATAAATATCCTGCATAAAAAATGATAAGTCCTATTTTTGAAATCTCTGAAGGCTGGAACTGTCCAAGTATAGGAACTTTTATCCATCTTGTAGCTCCATTTACACTTTTCCCTAGTCCGGGAACTAATACAAGTAATAGTACTAGAACAGAGCCAGCATATACTGCCCAATAATATTTTTTATAAAATCTGTAATCTATCTTTGATATAAACAACATAGCTATTATTCCTATAATGGCACATATAAATTGCTTTATAAAATATGTATAGCTCTTTCCCGTCTCAGACAAGGCAGAAGGCGCACTGGCAGAAAGCACCATTACAATTCCTAAAGATAGTAATATTAATACTGTTATAAATAATATATAATCCATTTTATTGTTTAAGAATTTTGAAAATCTTTTTACTTTCTTTTTTCCGGTTTGCATTTGTTCTTCCTTTCATTTTATTTTATATCGCAACTAAGCCTATCATACAGGCAATTAATGTAACTATGCTAAATACTGAAACAATAGTATTTTCATGCCATCCACATAATTCAAAGTGATGATGTAATGGGGCCATTTTAAATACTCTTTTACCGGTTCTTTTATAATGTAAAACTTGTATTATATCTGATAAAGTTTCTAAAACTGGAACTATCGCAATTATAATTAATAATATTGGCATTTTTAGATATATTGCCATTACAGATACAGCCCCTCCTAGAAATAAAGACCCTGTATCTCCCATGAATACTTTTGCTGGATGTAGATTAAATACTAGAAATGCTAAACATATTCCTATTAAGCTTGCTCCAAAAACAACTATTTCTTTTACTCCTAGTATTACTCCTATAACTGTTAAACAAGTTAAAATTATAGTAGTTACAGATGTACTTAATCCATCAATTCCATCTGTTAAATTAATTGCATTTGTTGTTGCAAGCATTACTAATATTGTAAATGGTATATATAACCATATAGGCAATGTAATTGATGTTTTTGCAAAAGGTATTATTATATCAGTTCCTATATTCATTACCTTAATTAAATACACTGTAAATATTGTAGCAATAATAAGTAATCCTAGCATTTTATACTTTGGTTTCAAACCTTCAGTATTGTTTAAAATCAACTTTTTAAAGTCATCGATAAAACCTACTATTCCAAAGCCAACCGTAACTAATATTAATGGGACTAAATTTTTTGCAACTAATTGTTCCCCTGCATCTATAGATTTTGAATATTTAAAATATTCAATACCTCCCATTATTAATATAGCAATTATCATTACTATTCCACCCATAGTTGGAGTTCCTTGTTTTTTTAGATGCGACTTTGGTCCATCATCTCTCTCATGTTGCCCTATTTTTTTTCTTCTTAAAATTGGTATCACTATTATTGATATCGCAAATGCTATCGAAAAAGCCAGCATTAATATCTTCGTTTGATATGTCATATTAAATTTCTCCTTTGATTATTTGGTTTACTATTATTCTTTCATCAAATGGATGCTTTACTCCATTTATCTCTTGATATGGTTCATGTCCTTTTCCAGCTAGTACTATGATATCCTTTTTTCCTGCCATATTTATTGCATATTTTATTGCTTCTATTCTATCTACTATACATACATATTTTCCATTTGTCTTTTTTATTCCAACTTCAATTTCATCTACAATTGATTGTGGATTTTCTGTTCTTGGATTATCAGATGTTATTATTGTAAAATCCGCTATTTTGCCTGATATTTCTCCCATTATTGGTCTTTTACTAGTATCCCTATCTCCTCCACATCCAAATACAGAAATTACTCTTCCTCTTGTATATGATTTTACAGCCTGCAAAATATTTGCTAAACTTTCTGGCGAGTGGGCATAGTCAATCATTATAGTAAGATCTTTGCTATTATTCACAAGCTCCGATCTTCCAGGAACACGTACTTCTAATAAAGCTTCCTTTATACTGTCTGCCGAGCAGCCTAGCTTTTCTGCCACACTAATTGCAGCCAAACTATTATATACACTAAATCTTCCTGGAATTCCAACTTTTACTCTTTCATTTTTATCTCCAATCTTTACTTTAAAGTCCACGTATGAATTAGTAATTGTTATATCCTTTGCAAGTAAGTTGCAACTGTTATCTATTCCATATGTTTTTAAATCGCATACTGGTACTAATTTTGGTACTTTGCAAACTTGCAAATCATCAATATTTATAAAACCGCATTTACACATTTTAAACAATTTCAATTTTGATTCAAAATAATCTTGCATATCCGGATGTTCTTTTGGACTAATATGGTCTTCTGAGAAATTTGTAAATACAGCTATATCAAAATCACATCCAGCAACCCTATTTAATTTTAAACTTTGAGAAGACACATCCATAACTACTGATTTACAGACATCATTTACCATTTGAGCGAAATATTGTTGTAATTCTATGCTTTCTGGGGTAGTTCTATCACTATCCATTATCTTTTTATTTCCACTATAAATAGCAATAGTACCAATTAATCCAGTTTTTATTCCTTGTTTTTCTAATATTTCCTTTATCATATATGTTGTTGTTGTTTTTCCTTTTGTTCCAGTAACTCCAATCAACTTAAATTTTCTTGATGGATTATCATAGAAATTGCATGAGCAAATTGCCATTGCATATCTTGCATCAGGTACTACTAATAAAGTTACATCTTCTGGTATGTTAATAGCCTTAATATCTGTACCTTCTTCTACTAAAACAACTTTAGCTCCCTTTTCTATTGCGCTAGAAATATATTGTGTACCATCTGTAGTAAAACCTTTTATAGCAAAAAACATACTTCCTTCTACTACTTTTCTTGAGTCCTTTTCAATTGTTGTTATCTCTCTGTCAATTTCTCCTTTTGCCTTTATTCCTTCCAATCCTTCTAATACTTTTTTTAAATTCATAATTATTACCATTCCTCTCCAGGCTTATGCCGGTTAATATTTTCATTAGCATATAGCATTTGCTATTACTGCCATTTTTTCTTTTAACATTATATAATTAAAATTTGCTTTTGTATAGAGTTCTCTCAATTTTTCTTAATTTTTTTCTATTATATGTGTATTATTCATTTTGGTAGACTATGACCGATGTCCCCTGCTTTATTTTTATCCCAGCTTTAGGTAATTGTTGCGTTATTTTGTTGTTATTTCCTTCAATACTTTCTTTAACTTCCATTTCTAATCCTAAACTTTGAAGCTCTTTCTTAGCTTGATTTATTTCCATTCCCACAATATTAGGCACTTCAACTTCTTGTTTTTCTTCTCCTTCTTCGTTATCTTTTTTTATCTCTAAATACGGCAAAACCTCACCAAATACTTGAGACGCTATCGGTGCAGCCACCCCACCTCCTTGGTGCCCTCCTTCTCCTGTTGGGTTGTATAAAGTTATTAGAATGCAAACTTCTGGATCAGATATTGGAGCAGTTCCTATAAACGACGTTACATATTTTCCTGTGTTTACTCCATCTTCCGATGTTCCTGTTTTTCCTCCTATACTATAACCTTGTACTTGTGCATTTTTTCCAGTTCCTTCTGCAACAACGCTATTCATCATACTAAGCATTTTTTCAGATGTTTCTTTAGATATTACTCTATCCTTAGTTACAGTTGCTATGTTCTTCACATCCCCTGTTTCTGAGTCTATTATTTCTTTAACCACTCGTGGTTGTATATAGGTTCCTCCATTAGCTATAGTTGATACCATTGTTATCATTTGTATTGGAGTAACCTCAAATCTCTGTCCAAAAGCTATAGTTCCGGAGTTCTACTGGTCCAACTTTTTTCTCTGCTAAAAATATTCCAGTTGCTTCTCCTGGCAAATCTATTCTAGTTTTACTTAAAAAACCATACTTTCTTAGGTACTCATAATATTTCGTAACTCCTATTTTTTCTCCCAATCCTATAAATACCGGATTACATGAGTTCATAAGGGCTTGCCTCAAACTTTCCGGTCCGTGTGGTCTATAATATCTCCAACACTTCATTTTCGTTCCTGCTACATCTATATACCCTGTGCAACAGAATTCACCTTCTTTATCTGTAGATTCTACAATCCCCTCTTCAAGCGCTGTTGAGGCTGTTACTAATTTAAAAGTAGACCCAGGTTCATATGTATCTGAAATTGCTTTATTTCTCCACATTCCCTGTAACGCATTAGACCTTTCTGTTGCACTCATCGAGTCCCAATTCGCTTTTTGATCCTCATTATTTATAGTATATGGATCATTTAAATTAAAATCCGGATAGCTTGCAATAGCTAGAATATCACCATTTTTAGGATTCATTATAATTATATTTCCACCATCTGTGCACACGTTGTCAATACATGCTTCTTTCAGATATTTTTCAGCAATTCCTTGCACTGTCGCATCTATGGTTAGTACCAAATCATTTCCGTCTTTTGCTGGTTCGTAATTTTCAGAGCTATCTGTTATATCTATTCCTTTTGCGTCTGTCATTTTAAGTATTTTTCCAGCTTCCCCACTTAGTTCATCATCATATTGAGCCTCAATTCCAGCTAGACCTTGATTATCACTTCCGCAGAATCCAATAATTTGCGAGGCTAAATTATTATATGGATAAAATCTTTTAGTGTCTTCGTCTATATTAATACCGGATGTTATTCTTTCTTGCTCCATCCACACACGTAACTCATTAGTCTTATCTTTTTCAACCTTTTTTGCTATAGTCTCTATTGCCGTTTTTTTGTTGACTTTCTTTAGTACTTTTTCATAATCGAGTTCAAATAGCTCACTTAATTTTCTTGCCACTTTTTCTTTATTTTCAGCAGTTATATTTAAAGGATTTACAGTTATCGTTTCAACACTACTACTTGTTGCTAACACAACTTTACCGGTTGTATCATATATGGTTCCTCTTTTGGGATTAATTTTTCTGTCCAGCGTTTGCTGTAAATATGCCATTTGCTTAAGCCCTTCTCCTTTTACAAACTGTATCCATGCCACCCTTACAGCTAGCGCAACAAATATAATAATAAAAATAGTTAGTGCAAATATAATTCTTTTTTTTCTTGATATCTCTCCTCTTTTATTTAATTGATACTTTTTAGTTCTAATATCTTTTTTTAACTTTCTATCAGCTCTGTTTTCTTTTTTCTTTTTCCTATTTAGTAAATATTTATTTAACTTGCTGTCTTTTTTGCTACTTAACTCTTTCTGCTTCATTTTTTTAATGTTTATCTTTTTGTTTTTTCTCATATTAACTAATCACCTATTTATATGTATTCAGAATGTCATTAATTATTGCAAACAAAATGCTTTATTATACAAAAAAAGAGAACACTCTTTGTGTCCTCTACTTTATATATTTCTATTTTATTATTTGCGTTAATTTTTGTACAAGTCTATCAAACCAAGACAAATTATCATCTATAATTACCTTCTCTGATGCTGGCTCAACATAGTCTTTTTTTTGTAAATCTAAATATACTTTTTGGTTATTGTCTAGCTTTTGCATTCCTAGTTTATCTTCCGCAGCTTGTTCTACAGAACTTAAATTCAAACTATTTTCAATACTTACTTTTAGTTGTTCATTTTCTTTTTGAACCGCACTTACTTGAGCTTTGATTGATTCTTTTTCATTATATTTTTCATTAATAAGTGAATTTCTATAACTTATGGTAAAAAGCATTAAAAAGGCTAACATTATATACATAACTGGCTTATAATTATACTTACTTTTCTTTTTAGAAACTGGCTTATTATTTACCTTTTTGTTAGTCGTTTTCTTTTTGCTCAAACTACTTTTTTTCTTTTTATATGGATTTTTATCTGGTGTATACTCTGGTTGTAATTTTCTTGGGCTTGTTTCATATTGATATCCATATGATTTATAGTTTGCCATAAGTTATTTCACCTCTTTTCTATCTTTAGATTTCTTAATTATTCTTCTCATGTCTTTCAAAGATTCTGAGTTTAGCACTCTTTGATCTTGAATTCTGTGTTTTTTCATTTTCTGTAGCTTCTATTGGTTTTTTATTTATTATTTTTCCAAATGATTTATAGTTGCATACGCAATAAGGTAAATCTTTTGGACAAGTACATTTTCCTTGAGCTTCTGTATATGCATTTTTTACTGCTCTATCTTCTAACGAATGAAACGTAATAACGCATAGCCTTCCATTCTCGTTTAAGCATTCAATAGATTTTAAAATAGTGTCATATAATGGCTTTATTTCATTGTTTACCTCTATTCTAATTGCTTGAAAAGTTCTTTTAGCTGGATGTCCATCCTTTTGTTTAGCTTTTGGAATAGAGTTCTCTATTATCTGTACCAATTCTTCTGTTGTTTCTATTTGCTTATTCTGTCTATATTTACAATTATTTTTAGCTATATTTCTGGAGAACTTTTCTTCTCCATATTCATATATAATATTTGCAAGTCTTTCTTCATCATAATTGTTAACTACATATTTTGCTGTTAAGTCCTGCGTTCTATCCATCCTCATATCTAGTTCATTTTTCCCTAGATAGCTAAAGCCTCTATTTCTTTCATCTAATTGATATGATGAAACGCCTAAATCTAGTAATATTCCATCAACTTTTCCAATTCCTAAGTCATTCAAAATTTCTCTAATTTCATCATGATTTCCATGAACATATTTTACATTAGAATAATCTTTCAAATTTTCTTTAGCAGCTTTAAGAGCTTCTTCGTCTCTGTCTATTCCAATTAGCAAACCATTAGCAGATAATCTTTTTACTATTTCCTTGCTATGTCCAGCTCCACCAATAGTCCCATCTACATATATGCCATCGGGCTTAATATTTAATCCTTCTATACATTCATTTAGCATTACGGGTATGTGTTTAAATTCCAAATTTCTTTCCTCTAATCTAAAATTTTCGTATAGCACAATCAGTTGGTATTTTGCGTACCAACTGTGTGTGCTATCTTATTAAGGTTTTCTTTAGTATATAGGGTATCATTTGTTTTCTCCGTCTTTTGTTCCAATTAATAGCTTTTTCTTCTGTATCAGTTTATTGATTCTTTAGTAACTTAAATGAATTTAATCTTTTGAATTTTAGAAATTCTTTTGTACAGCATTTTAAAATTCAACCTTCTAAGATTTCATCTCTTGTTCTTCTTGTTTGTAGGTTAGATTTTTTCTTTAGTTGGATACTTTTTCTTTTGTTTAAATTTATCTTTTGTTC
>CAMGAZ010000024.1 GCA_946008205.1 uncultured Clostridium sp.
TAAACAACGTGCTTATTTGAGAGGGTTAGCAAATAATTTAACTTCTATTTTTCAAGTTGGAAAAAACGGAATTTCTGATAATTTATTAAAGCAAGTAAATGATGCCTTAGAAGCAAGAGAACTTATTAAAATAAATGTATTGGAAACCTCTCCAGAAGAAATATTTGATGTTGCAAATTCAATTGCAAAAGCTACTAACTCTGAAGTAGTTCAGACTGTTGGAAATAAAATTACAATTTTTAGGGCAAGAAAGAAAAATTCAAAAATAGAATTACCTAAATAAAATGGATAGTTTTGCACTATCCATTTATATTTTTCACTAATATCCATCTTCCTTCATTATCCATAATTTCCATATTAGAGAATATCTTCTCCATTATCTCATCTGAAAAAACAGTATTTTGAAATTTTTCAATTATATTATTATTGCTTGTATAATTTTTTCCATTTAATATCTCTTTTGCTCTTACTGAATATGTAATTGCTCCCCATATTGTTAAAATAATAATTACTACTAAAACCATTGTAAAAATAATATCTACTATAAGGCTTTTCCTGCCTCTCATCTTGTTAATTAATATATCTATGTGTTTTTTTAAAAAAGAAATTACTATTACTGATAATATTCCCCATAGTATAGCATGTTGTATGCATGTTCTTCCGTTTGCACTGAATTTTATTCCTTCACAATTCCAAAGTCTAGCTCCTAAAATAGCCTCTAATATAAAGCTCGTAGTATACTCAATTATTGTCCCTAAGATTGCGCCTAATATAAATAGCTTAATTCTCTTTTGCTTAAATCTATCTAATAAAAATACAGCTGTTGCTACACCTAATCCATAAATTATGCAAAATGGTCCTAATATTAAGCCAAATTCTTTATTAGACATCTTTCCTATTATAAAACACAATATAATTTCCACAAATAATCCTATAACACTAAATAGAATTAAATACCATAAATATTTATGATACACGCATTCTTGATTATTAATGTCTGTTTTTTCTATTTTAACTTTTTTCTCCTCTTCCAACATTTCCTTCTTTTGCTTTTCTTTCTTCATGTTTCAGTCTCCTAAAATATTTATTTGATATAATATATCAATATTTTATAACAAATATTATATTTTTTCCATATTTTTTTGCATATTTTTAATTTTTAATTGACAAATGCCTAAATTAGCATTATAATAATTATTGCATTCGCAAATGGGTCAGTAGCTCAGTTGGATAGAGCATTGGCCTTCTAAGCCAAGGGTCGGGGGTTCGAATCCCTCCTGGCTCACCATAGTAAAGTGGAATTACATTAGTAATTCCACTTTATTTATTAATATTTAAAAAATGTTTCATATCCTTTGTATGCTTGATATACATCGAATTTGCTTGTCACTTCATATGGTGAATGCATTGATAATACTGGAACTCCACAATCAAGTACGTCTACTCCCTTATTTGCTAAAATGTAGGCTATTGTTCCTCCGCCTCCCAAATCAACTCTTCCAAGCTCAGCTATTTGGTATGCTACATTATTTGTTTCGAATATGTTACGAACATATGCAACAAATTCCGCATTTGCATCAGAACCATTGGCCTTTCCAGCAACACCTGTGTATTTGCTTATTCCAACACCTTTATTTAAAAATGATGCGTTATGTGTTTCTGATACCGATGCATAAATTGGATCAAATCCAGCATCCACATCTGCAGATAACATTTTTGAATTGCAGAATATTTTATCTAATAAATTAGGCTTATTAATATTTAGCTTATTCAACACTTCAGACATAAATGTGCTGAAGACATTTGATTCCATTCCTGTATTTCCCATACTTCCTATTTCTTCTTTATCAACAATCAAACATGCAGCTGTTTTCTCTGGATTTTCGATATTCAAAATAGCTGTTAATGATGTATATACATGAGGTAGCAAATCTGTGATTGTAAATATTGGTTCATCATCTTTTTCTCAAATGTTTACTTCTATTTTTTCCCCATTTGTTTTAACAATAACTCCATGTATTGAAAGTGGTATTGTAGTCCATTGGTATTTTTTTATTCCTCCATAATAATGGGTTTTAAAATATGCAAATCCTTTATCTTCATATATTGGATTAGGTTTTAAATCCAATCTTGGTGAATCAGCATGAGATCCTATTATATTGATTCCATTTTCAATATTTTCTTTTCCTATTACAACTAAGAATAGATTCTTATCTCTATTTACGTAGTATACTTTATCTCCAGGTTTTAAACTTTCATATTCACATATACATTTAAATCCTTTCTCTCTGGCCATTTCAGTTGCATTTTTTACAATCTCTCGTTCAGTTTTTGATTTATTTAAAAAGTTAATGTATCCTTCACAGTATTTGAATACTCTACTCCCTTCTTCTTCCGAAGTTGTCTCCCATCCGTTTTTTTTGCAGTTAAAAAGCTTTTCTCTTAGCTCTTCACCTTGTGTTTTTTCTGGCATATTTATCAATCCTTTCTCTATATTGTTTTCAATAGTATATCATTATATATTATTTTTTTCTAGTTATTATTAGTAATTTAATAATAATTATGTATTAATATCTTCTATAAAATATTTAGTTGTGTTATAATTATATTATTATAGTTAATATGATTTTTCTTATAATAATATTTCCTATAATTTTGAATATTCTTTATTGAACTATGTTTTATAGTTTAATATATTTTGATGGAGACCACACTAATGAACAAAGTAAACATTCCTGATACAAACGAAAAAATTCAAGACGAAAATGACGCATTAACAATTCTTCAAGATGCTGAAAATATAATTTTAGCCTCTAATAAGGAAAAACGAAGAAAGAAAATCTTGTATTGTGTTATTCCAATTTCAGTTTTGATGGTTTTACTGATATTGCTATCCACAGTTTTTGCACTTATTAACATTAATAGCACAAAAATTATGCAGGGAGTTTCAATTCAAGGGATTGATGTTTCTAATTTATCAAAAGAGGAAGCAATGCAAAAGCTTTCATATATTGTTGGAGAGCATCTTTCTAAGCAGATCTTAGTAAAGCATTTGGATTTTGAAGGAGTCTTCCTTCCCGAGCAATTTGAAGCAAGCTTTGATTTAAATTCAGCAATCGAGTCAGCTTATTCTTTAGGAAGATCTGGTAATATTTTTGAAAATAATTATGCTATATTAGATGCTATGCTTGGAACTAAAAATATTCCTATTGCTGTAACTTATGATGATAGTTTACTAACTTCTATAATAGCCGAAGTAAATACTTTATTACCCGATAGAATGGTAAATCCAGACTATTATATTAATGATAATAATTGTTTAATTATTACTTCTGGAAAAGATGGCTTCGTAATTAATGAAGCACTATTTAAAAGTGAAATATTATCTTTACTTTCTGATCTCGAAAATAGTGAACCTACCATGGAAGTTCCCGTTGATAATGTTTTCTCTCAGGATATTGATATGGAGGCTATTTATAGAAATATTTATAAAAGCCCTGTCGATGCTTATTACACAACAAACCCATATGTTGTTTATCCTTCGTCAAATGGTATCGACTTTGCTATATCAATGGATGAAGCTAAAAATCTAATTGCCAGTCATCAGGAGGAATATTCTATCCCTTTAAAAGTACTATATCCAAATGTAACCACAAACCAAATTTGAGATGATGCATTAACAGACCAATTGTCTAATTTTTCTACATCTTTCTCTAGTAGCAATTATAGTAGATCTACAAACATTTCTCTAGCTGCTCAAAAGTTGAACGGAGTGGTAATAATGCCTGGAGAAACCTTTTCATATAATCAAACTGTTGGGCAACGTACTAAAGCCGCTGGTTTTAAAGAAGCTCCTGCATATTTGAATGGGCAGGTTGTTCAAGAAGTTGGTGGTGGAATTTGTCAGGTTTCTTCTACTTTATATAACGCAGTATTGTATTCAAATTTAGAAATAGTAGAAAGATATAATCATGGTTTCAAGCCATCATATGTCAAGCCAGGTTTAGATGCTACAGTTTCTTGGGGAGGTCCAGATTTTAAATTTAAGAACAATAGAAACTATCCTATACGTATAAAAACAGATACTTCTGGAAAAGTTTTAAAAATTTATATTTATGGTTTAAAAACAGATAATGATTACACTGTTAAGCTTGACGCACAATATGTATCTAATGTGCCTTACAAGACCATTTATCAAAAAGATTCTTCATTGGCAAGTGGTGAATCTAAAGTTATTCAAAATGGTTCTAATGGTTGTAAAACGGCTACTTATAAATACTTATATGACTCAAATGGAACTTTAGTATCATCTGAGTGTATTTCTAGAGATACATATAATCCACACAATCAAATAGTTGCTGTTGGATATTAATCGTTTTAATGCATAAAAATAAATCACTTCTAGGATTTTCTAAAAGTGATTTATTTTATTTTTAGTTTATATTAAAAGACATTACAAAATCTGTTCCATCTAGTAATTTCATGATGATTTTTTTCTGAGCTATACTTGTTTCATTTTCTTTTATTGTTATATCTGATATATATAGATCTCCTTCTTGTTTACTACTTTCATATTCAAGTCGTTTATTACCAAAATTTTGCTCGGCATATTTTTTGAATGCATCTTCACTTGAGAAATTGCTCTTCTTAAACGTTTCATCCAATTTGCTATACACATAATGATAATCGCTGTCATTAATCGCATCAATTACCTTCTGTATATTCATTCCAGCCTTTTCGTCAGCTGAAGCTGCATTATATTTCTCTGTAAATTGTGGTAAATCTATTGTATACGTATCTAAGATATATTCATAGTCTAATAAGGATTTTTCATTTATTATATAATATTTCCCTGAATTTGTGCCACACACAAATTGCGTGTAATTATCATATTTTGTTTTTTGATATGTTGTAACTTGTGCAATTACTAGTTCTCTTGTCTTTCTTTTTGCAAATTCTTTAAACTCTTCTATGGAGTTAAACTTCTTTTGTCTATACTCTTCATTTAAATTATTATATACTTCTTCCGGATTATACAATAATTCATTTCTAAGTTTTCCGAATACGTCCAATATATAATCTTCATCACTTATATTTTTAAAACTATATTTATTAGCATCGTTTAATTCAATTGTATCTGGCGCATTAAAATTTAAGTCTTCCCCAATTTTTATACTGCTGTATTTTGTCTCTACATAGTCGTTTGGTACTATTGTAAAAGTCCCATTAATAACATCTATGTTTGCTAAAATATCAAACTTATCTATTGACTTTGTCGTTTCATCTAGCAAATATCCATCTACTAGGTATGTTTCCACATTAGTTCTCTTTTTAATAACATACATTTTGTTAATGTTAACTCTGTTTGTTGAAATTGCAGGAAATTTACTTTCCAAATTATCTACTGTTACTTGCTTAAAATTTATATATTCTTGATCCAGCATTTCATACACAGCTTGTATATTCTTTTGCTTAATTTTTTTTATGCTTTCAATAGCTTCATCATCTAGTATGTAGTTATCTTTTTCTGCATTATATATAGAATAATAATATGAATAAAACTTTGCCACTGAGTTTTTTACTATATAATAATCATTGCGAACTGTTACGAGTTCAAGTATTTCATTGTTTTCTTCCCAAGTTAATGCTTCATTAGACGAATGAGGTTCTCCCACATTTTTATTCTTTTTTATACTTATTAGAACTACAATTCCAATGATAATGATTATAACAATAGCTATAATTGCTAATATTATATTTTTCTCTTTACTTTTCATAGAAATCCTTTCTTATTCGCTATAGAATTTTTTAACTTTTACTTTATAACTTTTTATTTAGTGCTTATTATTCTTTTAGCCTAAATCCTCCCATAATGTCGAGTCTTATTGTCGTAATCCTTGTTCCTTCTCCTTGAGTTTGTGATAAAAATTCTCCTGTTCCATCTCCATTATCCTCAAGTAGTAAGGCGACATGTGATAATGGGCAACTACTACCCATATTCCAGAAACACCAATCTCCAGGTTGAACTTGGTCTGGTTCTATTTTATCAAAATAATTTGAAGCACCACTTGTATCATATACAAGAAATACACCATAAGCATAACCGGTAACCACAAGTGTTGTAATTAAATTTCAGTTCATTATCAATACAAAACTTTGCCCATAAGTCCCAGCATTGGTCACCCGCGTAACCGTCCATATCCCAAGCATGTCCATTTGTTCTTTCTACAAAGTCTGCTACAATTTCTTCAAGTTGCTGATTTGTTGATGAATGCCATTTGGCTAGAACATCATAATATCCAGTTTGGAATAATCTCCATTCAGATTTTCTTCTTCTTTCAAGTCCGAGCATGTACTGTCCATTGTTGGCAGTTACAGGCTTACTCATATATTGGGTATACAAACTATGTTCATAATCTGCATTGCTATCTTTTTCTTCGAATTTATCATCGGCATCTCTCCAATATTTTTTATATGATTCTGCAAAATCCAAGTCATCTAAACCTCTTAAAGTATCTAGTGCACCACTTACACCAGCATTAAAAGCTCTTGATGCAAGTGCATTTATTTGATAGCCAGTCAGATTTAGTCCCTCTGTCTTTGATTTTACTTGATTCAAAACTTCTTCTATTTTTTTATCTTCTAGACTGTCGACGAACTCAATATCTACTTCTCCACCAATCATAGTAGGATATCCGGCATCTATAAATAGCTGTTTGTAGCCGCTGTTTTCTATATCTATTCCGTATCCAACTGTGGGGTTCCCTGCTCCATCAGTTTCAATAATATATTTTGTTCCATCCGCATTTGTTGGAGGAGGTGATGAATGTTCCCAATATCTGATATATTCCTTCAAAATTCTTTTTCCTGATTGGAAAACACTATTAAATTTTTCTGCATCAAAAATTTCAAAATTGAATTCTGTTACTCCATAATCTTTGCCTGTTGCTTTGTATAATAAATATTTTGTTAAGTCCACCATAATATCTTTTGTACTGTCATTTTTTTCTAGTAATTCAAATAGCCATAATGGAGCACTATTTATATTACTTGCATTTTGTTGGTGCTCTTTTTTTCGATATATAGTAACAAAATTTGGTTCATCTGAATCTTTATCTGTTTTCTCTTCTGTCGTTGCTGGAGATGATACATATTTTGAGCTTTGAGTTGTATTGCTTGTACTTTTTTTCCCTTCAGTTGAATAATAATATTCACTTGTTAAGCTCGTTATATTAGTTAAAATATTAGAATATAATTTTTCTTTAAGGTCTTTCTCAATTTCTTGTCTATATGCCTCTGCTATTCCCGCAGTATCTATGTTATCAGTATGGTCTGGAGTACTTGGATATGGCTCTTCATATTAATCCGCATTATCACCAGCAGTAGTTTGAGAATTTGGAATTTGGTGTGTATATTTTTTCGTATAATTTACTACCCATGTGTTTGCTTTAGTTACACAAGTATCTAACGAATTTGTAGTAGTTATTTCTGTGCGCACAACTTTGTAATCTTCTGTTTGTTCTATTGAGCGAGGTTTCTCCATTTTCGAATTAGTTTTAATTTGAGTCCCTTGCGCTTTTGTTGGAGATGCAGGGTCGTCTGCTCCTGCTGCAGTGTGATAACTGACATCTACATTTACATCTTTTGTCACAACTTTCGTCTTTTTAGTATATTCATCTGTTTCAGTGTTAGTATTAGTAATTAAATTATCGTGTACTGTAATTTCAATTTCACTGTTATATACTAAATCTGCTAATTCTAAAACAAATTCTTTTTCTTGTCCTACCAATAAAAAAGCCCACAAATACTCAAACGGCATAGTGTATCCACTCACTAAGTCCTTATAATTTATCTTGGTTGTTGTCATAGTATATTTTTTTGTGTCAGAAGATTCTACATCTGGGTCTGTAGATGTTACTGTAATCTCTTCTGATGTCCATGTTGCAACCTTGGCATAATACTTTATATTAGTAGATGTATTATTATCAGTTTCATCGCCATTTTTACTCGTTTTATCACTGTCCGATTTATTTGTACTTACCTCTTTATCTATAGTAAAGTGTGTTAATAGATCTTCATAGTTTCCCCTACTGTTATATCTATCTAAATTTCCTTGAAATTCTTCGGGTTTTGCATACTGCATTGTTACTATTGTTCCATCTGACATTGCCCTTTTAAGCTTTATTATTCCTTGAATATCCTTCGAGCTTGTGTCTCCATATATAGAGTCCCAGTCAATTGAATCATCGGGATTTGGTCTAGTATCTAAATAGTCTGTTATTAATTCAGCATTTATTAGCTTC
The DNA here is from genome assembly GCA_946008205.1 of uncultured Clostridium sp. Taxonomy (GTDB): domain Bacteria; phylum Bacillota; class Clostridia; order TANB77; family CAG-508; genus CAG-245. The sequence continues at coordinate 8,304 of CAMGAZ010000024.1, forward strand.
TTTAGCTCGTCTGCATTTGATAAATATTGATTTACTCTGCTATGATTTTTTTCCAACTTGTTCCATATTTCATCAATACTCATTTTAGTAGTTATTTTTCCATCGTTATCAATAGAAATGTTTTTTACATATTGGCTTTTTGCATATGGTACATTAGACCAATCGCTGTCTTGAGGCGTTCCATCAAGAACCGTTAAAAAGTTTAATATTGATGAAAGAGCAATTAATACTATCGCGAATATTAGTATCCCAATTATTAATGGCTTTGCCGCAGCCATTATTGCTTTTATAATAATTTTTTTAGATATCTCATTGCTTTCCCCGTTTCCGTTCATCTCTCCTCCTTTTATAGCTTTATTTCTATTGTTCCATAATTATTATAATTATCATTATCTATAGAGTAGCTATCATAGTCTAATATAATTTTGCTAAACATGATACTATTTATCTTTTTATTTGAACCATATTTACTATAATACTTTATAGTTAATTTCCTTGTCTCTTTAGGTAATATCTTTAATTCTGCTAAAGATATCTCATGCGTATATGATTCGTATTGCATACCATTCTTATCTTGTATATACATCGATGAATCTTTATTTGGATTGCTAAGTAGAATTGTTTTATCTGAATTGTTTGTAATTTCAAATGTGTATGTTTGATAGTCCATATATACATCCGTTTCTGTAACTTTTGCAGTTATATAATTATTTTGTTTCGAGGCACTAACTTTTTCTTTTCCAATATACCCATTTATATTAAGTTTAGCCTCATTATTTTCGTCTCTTATAATGGTTATATAATCTTGTATTGCGTTTTCGTCGTATACTCCAGTTGATAATGCATCTTGTCTGTATTTTACTTTGTATATATTTCCAATCCAATTTTCTACTGAAATATTTCTTTTTTCATTAAATATTTGATTATAGTAACTCATTTCAAATACTTCTTTTGTTTTGTACATTTCATTTTTACAATCTTCCGATAGCAAACCATAAGCATTATCAATATCTCCGTTATTGCAATACTCTGCAAATTCGTCCAGAGTCTTTAATAGATTTGTTTGGCTTTTTGATATGCTTTCACCGGAAATTACCGATTTATCATCTGCCATAACTATTGAATTCGTAGTTTCTTTCTCAGTTACATTGGATATATTTATCTCACTATTATTTCTATCGCGTGTAAACTTATTAAGTAGTTGTATTAATATAATTATAGCAACAGCTACTATAATCGTTCTCCACACTAGCTTTCTATTAGTGTTGTACCATCGAATTATTCTATCCATACTAATTCTCCTTTTAAGTATCGCCTATAAATATATGATACCACAAATAAGTTACTTTTTTCAACATAGTATGACTATATTTTTAGTTCACCGGACCAATTCCTTTGCATCCTTTTCGAATCCTCCTATCAAAGCGCAAAAATAAACCCTTAGCTATTGCTAAGGATTTATTTTTATGGTGCATCTGGAGGGATTCGAACCCCCGGCCTTCCGGTTCGTAGCCGAACGCTCTATCCAGCTAAGCTACAGATGCATGTTAATATTATACTTTGTTTTAAAGTATTTTTCAATACTTTTGTTACATTTTATGAGAGTATTTTTAACTATTTCAAAAATAATAACCTTTGCTAGTAAATAACTAGCAAAGGTTGTCTCCTTACTTATTCTGTTTTATTTTCCAGTTCTTTCTCTTGGTACTGCAATCCATCTAACTCCATTACGAGTAAGCTTTCCTGTTGTTTCCCTATCGTTTACGATAGAAACCACAATTTCAGAATAATCATTAGTAGGGTTATTCTTTCTTTTAACATCGTTTGCAATTTCAGAAATAAATTCTTTTACCCCCTCTTCAGAACTAAGCAGCTTAAGCAAATCATCTGCAGACTCTCTGGTCACATAGACTTTTGCTCCCTCTATAAAATCCAACAAGTCCCGCTGAAAACTTGCAGAGGCGTTCCAAAGCAAACCTTCGATCGGAATCGCTCTTCTCGGTTCTGGGAACTCTTCCTCATATTTTCTGAGTTTTTCAAAGTAAGGAGACTGCTCTAATCTTGTCGTTTCTTCATGTGTCATAAGTTGTTTCCTCCTGTAGTGTACGACATACTTTTAGAAATTTCATTAGCATATTAATTTAAAAATGCCATTCTTTTCCATTTCTAAGTAAGTATGCATATATTATAACACATTTAATTTATTTTTTCAAATTTTCGAGCAAATTCGACATATTGTTTGTTAATAGATGTAGAACCTTTTACAACATGAAGAGATGGACATTATGCATATAGATAAATTGTATTTTACATTCAAAAAAAGAAGAACTCCTAAGAATTCTTCTAAATATGGTCGAGGTGACTCTTTATATATTCTCAAAATCCAGTAATATCAATGTATTAAAACTTTGTGACTGCACTTTGACTGCATATATAAATTCTATATTTTCATAAAACATTTTTCTCTTAAAAATTTTTTTATTTTTGTTTTATCCTTTCCCTCATAATAATTAATTAATAAATCTTTATATTCATCTGTTAATTCTGCTGGAATCACAATAATTCCTTTACCTTTTGATATTAAATAATGATTTGCAAATATTATAGATGTTCTTTTATTTCCATCTATAAATATTTGTTTTTTCATAATATATAATAAAATTTCAATAGTTTTGTCTATATCACTTATTTTTTTATTAAATATATCATCTAATTCTTCTTTTATTATACTTTCTATTGGCAATTCAGGAGTCCATTTTGTTCCACCAATACTTACTGGAACAGTTCTTATTTTTCCTGCACTATAGTAAAATCCTTCTTGCACAAATTTATTTATTTCGCATAATAATGGAAAATTTGTATCTGACAATATTACATTTTTATTTAATATAAATTCCCAAGCATGTTTTAAATTAACAATTTTCAAAACATCTTCTGAAGACATATTATTAATTTTTCCACCTTCTATAATACTTTCTGTATCTGCAAAAGTTGTTGCAACACCTTCTAAAATCGCTTGTTTATAAATAGTATCTACTAAATGCCTTTTAGCAAAATCTATGTTTATTTCTACTTGTGGACTAAGTTCCTCATCAATATAATTCAATTGTTTTAATCGTTTTTCAATTTTTTTAATTTCTTTTTTTAATTCTTTTGCTTTAATACTATTATTTAATATTAAATTATATAAATTATCAGAATATTCTCCAACATATTTTGTAAGTAATATTCCATCTTCTCTGTAATGTACATATATATATTTATTAGAATCTTTTTCTCTAATCTCAACAGAGCCATATATCAAATCATTCAATTCTTTAGTTAAAGTTTGTTTGCTTTGAAGAAGATTCATAATTTCATACTTTTCTTCCATAAGATCACTCCTTTATAAATGTGAAACTTTTTTAATATATAATTATAGTTTTTGTTTCACATTTATATTATAACACAAAACTTAAAAAATGTGAAACATTTTTTAAAATATTTATAAATATTGTTTCACATTTTTAAAATTTTATACAATAAAAATTCTGTTATCAAAAAGCTAGTGCAAAATTACACTATGCTATAGAAAAACATTATAGTTTAGAAGAACTAGATGATGAAATGGAAATATAAGAGAATTTGTAATTTATCGAGATGATTGTAACATAAAAGTTAGATATTTTCAAATCAATATATA
>CAMGAZ010000025.1 GCA_946008205.1 uncultured Clostridium sp.
ACTGTTCCACTTACAGGTACTGTTACTGTAGTATTATCATTTGCTATCGTCCACTCTGTTTCGAAGTTTATTACTCCTTGTTCCATATATTCTAGTTGTTTAGAATTTCCTTCTTTATCATATGCAGTAAACGATATTGGCCCATTTTTAGTTGAATTATAAGTTGTTTTTAGTTGAGCCGAAGTATTGTCTGTATTAATCTTAGTGCCATCCGGTAGTTCTATATAATCCATATTTGATGCAACACTTTCTGCTGTTACCAATAGCACCGATGGATATGAATTTGCTTCTGAAACTTGTTTTACAGATAATTTTATTGCATTTCCCAGCAATATACTTTTCTTAGCTGTTTGAGTTAGTCCTTTTTTGTCTGTAACCACTGCTTTTACTGTATATTTCACATCTGTCTCTAATTCGGTGCATACTGCTGTAGTTGCTAGTTTATCATCTTTCTTTATTCTTACATAAGCACCTTCATCTTCAGTCGTCTTCTTTATATAGAAGTTACAGCTTACTATTTCGCTTACTTCCCCAGTTATGTTTGCCGTCGCCTTTATACTCGTTTCAGATGGTTTTTCAAGTCCCAGTTCTAAACTAATTGTTCCTGCCCCCGATTCTCCACTTGGTGCCTTTCCCCCAGTTAGCTCATTATACAGTGCATCTCTATTTCTCGCTGTACTGTTTTGCATTTCTTCGGTTTTGTTCCTTGCTTCTTGGCTCTTTTCAATTATTCCATTCCTACCTAACAAAGCACCTATCGAAATTCCTGCTAATATTATTAGTACTACTACACTTACTACAAGTGCTAGTAATGTTATTCCTTTCTCATTCTTCATTGGCTTTCTCCTTTTCATTTATTTTTAACGCTTTGTATCACATTGCTAGCCATTTCATTAATTATTTCTTCTTGTTGTCTTGCTTCCTCATTTTTCATTTCTTCATTTTGAATTTTTTCTCGTTCGACCATTATAGCGTTTTCTTCTTCTTGAGGTTTTGTTATGTATTCATGTGTTATATTTTCTCTTATCCTATCCCTCAGTGTGTTTTCATCTGTTATTACATTTTCCTTGTCTGGCTGGGCAAGCATTGCTATAGCGCATATTACAGCGATTACTAAAACTACTATTACTATATTCAAAATTATATTTTTATTCATTTCAACGTCTCTTCCTTGTCTTTTTCTATTATTCTATTTTATAAAAAGATGCAAGTCAATATTTTTTCAAAAGTGTAATAATTTTGTAATATTGTTTTTCTTCTTATATCATGCTATAATTGTATTGATTTTATTTAGGAGAAGAACTATGTTACAAAAATATTTAGATAAATTAGAGTATAATAAAATATTAGATATAGTTGAAGATTATTGTTCTACTTACATTGGTAAAAATTATGTATCTTCTATGTTACCAAGTAATGATACATCTTTAGTGCAAAGGATGTTAGATGAAACTAGCTCTGCCCAAACTTTACTTTTTAGAAAAGGCGAGCCTCCTATTTCTAATGTTACTAATATAGAAATTTGGATAAAGAATTTAAAAAGCTATAATCCGTTATCAGCTAAAGCTTTGTTAGATGTGGCACATGTATTGCAGACTTCTAGACTTTTACATGATTATTTTTTTGAAGATGAAACATTTGACTTATCTAACTTTGCTATTTTAGAAGACTATTTCTCTATGCTTTATTGTAATCAAAAGATAGAAAATAATATCCTGAACTCTATTATAGATGAAGATACTATTGCTGATGATGCTTCCAAAACGCTTTCTGCTTTACGTAGAAATAAACGTAAATTAGAGCAAGACATTCGTGATAAACTATCTAATTTTATTCACTCGTCTTCGTACTCTAAATACTTAATGGATTCTATTGTAACTATTAGAAATGATAGATTTGTTATACCTGTTAAAGAAGAATATAAAGACAATATTAGTGGTGCCATACTAGATATTTCTGCAAGTGGGGCTACTGTCTATATTGAGCCATCTTCTATTTTTGAATTGAATAATAAAATAAACGGTATTAAAGCTGAAGAGGCTATTGAAATTGAAAAAATATTAAAAAATTTATCTTTAAGTCTATTTCCTATCGCAGACAATCTTAAAACTTCATTAGAAACAATTGGTAAGATTGACTTTATCTTTGCAAGAGCTAAATATAGTAAAAAAATGAATGGTATATGCCCTATTATAACTGATGAAAAAGAAATACATTTATATGGTGCAAGGCACCCTCTTATTGATCCTGATGTCGTTGTTCCTATTGATATTTCAATTGGAGATAGCTATTCTTCTTTATTAATTACTGGTCCAAATACTGGTGGAAAAACTGTAACGCTTAAAACAGTTGGGCTTTTCTGCATTATGGCATGCAGTGGAATTCTTATTCCAGCTAAAGAAAATAGTAGTATATACGTATTTGATAATATTTTTGCAGACATTGGTGATGAGCAAAGTATTCAAGAATCTTTAAGTACTTTTTCTTCGCATATGCTAAATATTATTGATATTCTAAATTCTGCCACATCTAACAGCTTAATTTTACTAGATGAGCTGGGTTCTGGTACAGATCCTTTAGAAGGTGCAAGTCTTGCTATTAGTATACTTGAGCATTTCCATGCTTTAGGTGCATTAACAATTTGCACAACACACTATCCAGAATTAAAAAAATATGCTCTAACTCATGACGGTTTTGAAAATGCTAGTTCAGATTTTGATGTTGAAAATTTGCGCCCTACTTATAAATTATTAATTGGCATTCCTGGAAAAAGTAATGCATTTGCTATTAGCAAAAAGTTAGGACTTTCTAACAAGATATTAGACAGAGCAAAATCATTCCATAAGGATGATGTTTTTAATATCGAAACACTATTAAATAACATATATGATGTTAAATTAGCGTTTGAAGAAGAGAAAGAAAAGATTCAGAAGAATTCTAACCAAATTGAACTTCTTAGAAAGTCTTTAGAAAGGGATAATTCTAAACTAACCGCAGAAGCTGAGAATATAGTTGCTGATGCAAAGTTGAAAGCCCGTAACATTTTATTGGACGCCAAAGAAGAAGCTAATGATATAATAAGAGAATTAAATAAAGAATCAACCAACGTTAAAATTGCAAATTCAATGCGCAATAAATTGAACAAGTCGATAGATTCTTTATCTGAAACGCATGAATATGAACAAAATGCCACAAAATTAAAAACAGAAGATATCTTCATTGGAAAAGAAGTTCTATGCAAAAACTTAAATTCGCATGGAACAGTTCTCTCTTTACCAAATAAATCTAGTGAAGTAAAAGTTCAAATTGGAAGTTTAACTATGAATGTTAAATTATCTGATTTAGCAGATGTGTCAATAAGTAAGGCTAAAAATAACAACATTCCTGTTTTTAAGAGCAAAACCTCATTTAATAACAACTTAAAATCTAAGAATGTAGCTTCTGAAATAAATGTTATTGGGCTAAATGTAGACCAAGCAGTTCCAATAGTTGATAAATATTTAGATGATTGTTATATGGCTAATTTGGAGTCTGCTAGGATTGTTCATGGTAAAGGTACCGGTAGACTTCGTGATGGTATACACTCTTTCTTAAAGAAAAATCCTCATGTGAAGTCATATAGAATGGGAACATATGGAGAAGGAGAAATGGGAGTAACTGTGGTGTATTTTAAATAGAAAACCTCATCGAGGCCATTATATTCACTACCAAAGGGGAGACCGAATGGTCTCCCTAATTAGTATATTAAAAGTGTCAATTTGTGCTTTCTCTTACTGTTCTCTATTATTCAAACACTAGTTTCTTTCTTCTAGTGTCTCGCTATTAGGGAACAGGTTTACAAATATAAAGCTACGCGGAAACCGAGGTTGTAGCCGCTGCCGCCGGGATCGAAGTTGCCGCGGTAAGAGGCTGGATTGACAGAGCCAGAACTGATGCAGTCGCCTCCCCTGCCAACTCGGTAGAAGGAATTATAGGCCTCCATTGTCCATTCATATACATTTCCTGCTAAATCATAGATATTTTTTTCTGCATAATATCCTGTTGATTCTAACGAGCCTGAATAATTTCCTTTATCTGTACCATTTTTTACAATCGAATCATCTGCACAATTTCCTGCTAGATAATTGCTATCTAAAAATTGCATTACTGCATCCCACTGAACTCCATAACACAATGTACTTGTTACTCCGCAAGTAGCACTTTTGGTATACATGCTTCTTGCAACTTTTACTGCTCCATCTGCTGAATCGCTTCCTCGTAGTCCGTCTGATGCTGTATCTGAAGTTGTTCCACCCCATGCTATAGAGTTCCATACGCCTAAACCTGCTTTTGATAATGGCTTTACGTCTCCTGTTGCTACTACTTTTGTTTCCAATGAATGATTATCTATTGGATCTCCATTTGTATCTACATTTGCTATTCCTGCTTCATATCTTGCAATGTAAAATCCTCCATTATCTTGTACACTTTTATACATTGCTTTACTTTCTGCTGTTCCTACTGTCGTATTTGAGGCATTTGGTTTTCCTGGTAAGTATGGAGTTACATCATTACTTCCAGCTTCTCTTGATGGATTCGTTTCTTGACTCAATCTTGTTTGTAATGAGCCGTTATTATATCCTTCTATTAAATGGAAATCACTATATGTTACAGGTACCCATACAAATTGATTTCCTTGTAAATCAGTTCCAACTATTGTTTGTCCTGCATATTTGTTTTCATCGCCACTATTGTCAGATATTACTAGTCCACTATCCTTTGTTCCTCCTACGTAATAAAAGCCTTCTGGAATTTTAACTCCATCTATATTGCTTATTTTTATTTCAACGGTTTGTGTAGCATATGAAGAATTGCTATTTGAATCTGTTGCTCTTACTTTTACTTTGTATATTCCCTCTTCTAAGTTTTCAAAAGTATATGATTTTGCTTGGCTATATTTTGGAGTTATGTAAGTTTCTCCATCATCAATACTGTACTCTATCTTAGCTAGTCCACTGCCAGTCTCTGTAACATTAACTTTCACGGTAAAAGACGAGCTACTCAAATCTGTAACTTCCATGCTATTTATAGTTGGAGCATCTTCATCATTCATAATTACCGCTCCGTCTTCTGTATATTCTGCCTGTTGTAATGAATTTATTTTTGCTTGGCCTTCAGCTTCTGCTGTTTCTATATTGGCTTTTATTCCCTGTGCGGTTGTAACTAATCCTTCTTTTCCTGCAACGAGGTTAATGGTTATTCCTGCTAATATTAACAATACTATGATTGTTACACCTAAAGCAACTAGAGTAATTCCACTATTTTCCTTTAGATTCATCATGTTTTTCTCCAATCTTACTTTATTATTTTGATACAGAATAGCTGTATGCATTTGCTAAGTCCATAGTTGCATATGTTTGGAATGTAGAGCTCTCTCCCGATTGCATTTTATCTACATAAATTCCAACCCCTAAAATCTCTATTCCTGTATCATCCTTTAATGATAAAGTTAATATTTCATCCCCTAAAGCTGCGTTCCCATTATTCTTTATACTACCTTCTATTATAGTTTTGTTGTCTTTACTATATATGTCTATTTTTTGAACTTCTAAATCGCCCTCTCCATTAACAGTAACCGCTTCTTTCATTTTATTGCTAATATTAACTCTATTGCCATTTTCATCATGAGTTATGTATTTTTCTTCCCCATATAGAACTTCTGTTAATACTTCTTGATAAATTTCATCTTCTGTTAGTTTTGTGTCATCTATTGCTATCTGTGTTTTCTCTTGTTTTCTATTTATTAGTAATATGGAGAATATTACTAATAAAACAATTAATATCACTATAATAAATATTTTTATTTTTTCCTTCTTCATAAAGTCTCCTTTCAGCAGTTGTATTCACTAATAATCTTAGAATAATTATATTTTACTTTATTTTTCAAGTCAACATTAAAAATGATTTGTAATATAAATGTAATAAAGGGAAGTATTCTATTCGAATATACTTCCCACATCTATTTTATTTCCTCTTAAAAAATCATTTATGCTCATTCTTTTTGAGTTTTCACCTTGTATCTCTAATATTTGTAATATTCCCTCGTTTGCTTTAATGAATAATCCGTTTTTATCATCTGAAAATAGAACTGTGCCAGCTTGTATACCTTTTAAATGGCCTTTATATTCTTGCAGTTCTTTAAATTTATTTAGCAAGGTTCGTTCTGTTAATACTTCAACTTTCCAGAATTTTATTTTTTTATTATTTAGAAATGAGTATGCCCCCATTATTGGATTTAAGCCTCTAACAAGATTCTTTATTTGTTTAGCATTTTTCTCTTCCCAATTAATTTTTGCCATTTCTTTAGATAACATCGGAGCCATTGTTCCCTCTTTTGGTTGAGGAGTTCTTGTTACAGTATCATTTTCTATGTTTTTTACTGTTTCTACTAATAATTTTGCCCCTATCATTTTAAGCCTATCCCATAATTCTCCTGTCGTCTCATTATCGCCTATTTGAACTTCTTTTTTAAGAATCATGTCTCCTGTATCCATTCCGGCATTCATAAACATTGTTGTTACCCCTGTTTCTGTATCTCCGTTTAGTATAGCCCATTGGATTGGCGCAGCTCCTCTATATTGTGGAAGCAATGATCCGTGAACGTTTACGCATCCATCTTTTGGTATATCTAATATTTCTTGTGGTAATATTTTTCCATAAGCAACAACACAAATTAAATCAGGATTTAGCTTTTTTATTTCTTCTATGAATTCTAGATTATTTTTCACTTTTTGTGGCTGAAATATTTTTAAATTTTTCTCTATTGCATACTCTTTTACAGGAGATGCAATAAGTTTCATTCCCCTTCCTTTTGGTTTATCCACGTTAGTTACTACACCAACTATGTCGTAATTTGCTTCATATAGAGCTTTTAAAGACTCTAAAGCAAAATCCGGCGTACCCATGAATAAAATTCTCATTGTTGTTACCTCCTTATAAATTTGGAATGACTACTAACTATTTCTGTAATTATAATTCTTCATCATCTTTTGAATCCACATATTCTAATGTTCCAGGTATCATATTATCTACAAAAAGCACGCCATTTAAGTGATCAATTTCATGAGATAATGCTTGAGCTAATAAATCTTTTGCTTTAATTACAATTTTCTTTCCGCTTCTGTCTAAAGCTTCAACAGTTACTTCTTTAGGTCTTATAAGTTTTGCATATTGATTCGGAAAGCTTAAACATCCTTCTTCCACCTCTTGTTCACCCTTCGCCTTTACAATTTTAGGGTTTACCAACAGTAGTGGCTTGTTGCCATCGTACAAATCTATTACAATCACCCTTTTTAATATTCCTACCTGTGGGCCTGCTAGTCCCACTCCATTATACTTATGCATTGTTTCTAGCATATCCTGTAATAATTCTTTTATTCTGTCATCCACTTTTTCAACTTCTCTTGCTGTTTTCCTTAAAATTTCATCTCCAGATAATCTTATTTCTCTTATTGCCATTTTATTTTCTTCCTTTCTTGCCCCAATTAGGGACAGGTGGGACCATTAAGAACCGTCCCTAGTGGTCCTCACAACATATTGGTTGGGTTTACATCTACTATTATGCGAGTATCGTTTTTGCTGTTTTTGTTTTGATTGTTTGTTTTTTCAAGAGTGTCTTTTATTGAGTTTGTAATTTTTTCATCTATTTTGCATTTTACTATTATTCTCCACCTGAATTTGTTTTTTATTCTATCTATTGGTGCTGGTACTGGCTTGTATAATAGTATTTGTAGCTTTTCTGTTTTTATTTTTTCTTTTAGATTTTGATATATTTCATTTGATATTATTTCTATTTCTTTTTTTGATTTACTTGAAATCCCAATTAATATTATATCACAGAAAGGCGGATATCTCAACTGTTTTCTAAGGTGTATTTCTGTATCATAGAATAATTTATAGTCTTGTTTTTGTGCATATTGGATGCAGAAGGTATCTGGATTGTATGTTTGTATTATTACTTTTCCTCTATCTCTTCCTCTTCCTGCTCTACCTGCCACTTGTGTTAGTGTTTGAAATGTTCTTTCATGTGCCCTATAATCATCTATGTTTAGGCTACTATCTGCTGCAATTACTCCAACTAATGTTACATTTGGAAAGTCGTGTCCTTTTACTACCATTTGAGTTCCTATTAAAATGTCTATTCCATCGTTTTTAAAGCTGTTTAATATGTCCTCGTGCGAGTTTTTCTTTGTTACTGTGTCTATATCCATTCTTATTGTTGACGCTTGTGGAAATAGACTTTTTACTTGCTCTTCTAGTTTTTGCGTTCCTGAACCAAAGTATCTGATGTTTTTGCTTCCACATTCTGGGCATATTGTTAGTGCGTTCGTTTCATATCCGCAATAATGACATTTCAATTTTTGTTCTTTTAGATGATATGTAAGTGTGATATCACAATTTTTGCATTTTGCAGTATATCCACAGTCTCTACACATAATGAATGTAGAAAATCCTCTTCTATTTAAGAATAATATAGTCTGTTTTTTATTTCTTAAGTTTTCTTCTATTGCTTCATGTAGTTTTCCACTTATCATTGTTTTATTTCCTGTTGCTAGTTCAGATCTTAAGTCTACTATCTCTACATCTGGAAGGCTAGCATTGTTAGCTCTTTTAGTTAGCTCCACTAATTCTATCTTTCCATTTATTGCTTTATGATATGTGTTCATATCTGGCGTTGCACTTCCCAGCACTACAGGGACATTATTTTTTTCTCCCAAATAGCTAGCAATTTCTTTAGCATTATACCTTGGACTCATTTCAGATTTATATGATTCATCATGTTCTTCATCTATTATTATTAATCCTAAGTTTTGTACCGGCGCGAATATTGCAGACCTTGCTCCTATTACAATTTTTGCATCCCCACGTTCTATTTTTTTCCATTGATCATATCTTTCGCCGACTGATAGTTTGCTATGTAATACAGCAATTTTTTCTTCACCAAACCTGCTTAAGAATCTATCAACTGTTTGGGGAGTAAGCGATATTTCAGGTACCAACATTATGCTATCTTTGCCAAGTTTTAAAGCCTCTTCTATTAATTGTATATATATCTCTGTTTTGCCAGACCCTGTCACTCCAAATAATAAAAACTCATCATATTCATTAAATTGTAGTGATGCATTGATTCTTTCAAATGCATTATTTTGTTCTTCTGTCAATGTTAGGTTAGCACTTTGATGTACTACCTTATGCATAAAAGGATTTCTCTCCACTTCCTTTTCTAAGATTTCTATATATCCATTTTTTTTGAGTGTCTGCAAGACTGCATTCGTTACATCTGCAAACATTTGTAAATCCGTACTTAAAATTTCGTTATTCGAATTATCTATTAAAAAGTTTAATGCTCGTACTTGCTTTACTGATTTTATCTTTCTGTTTTCTATATCTTGCTTAACTTCATCTGCGTCTTTTGATAAATATACAAAATTTTGCATTTTATCATTTACCCTATTGGCCAATACTTTCGTAGTTGTTCCCGGTGGTAGCATTAACTTTATACAATCTGAAACATTGCAAAAATATTTATTTGCTATCCATTTTGCTAGTTCTATTTTTTCTTTACTTAAATACAGTTTGTCTTCTATTTTCGCTATTTCTTTTAACTTAGGCAAATATTCAGACGTATCTTTTATCCCTACGACAAATCCTTCTTCTAATTCCTTCTTATTTCCAAAAGGCACTAAGGCTCTACTTCCGATATAAACTTTCGTCTCAAGTTCTACTGGAATTATATAATCAAATGTTTTATTTAAATTTTTAACATTGCTATTAATTATTACTTCTGCAATCACCGTATTGCCTTCTCCCTCATAAATGATATAAAAATTATATTGCAAAATCCGTCAAAAAGCAACAAAAAAATAGCTCTAATTTTACAATAAGAGCTATTTTTTACTATCATAGTAATAATTATAGAAAACCTGAAAGGTAAATATTTTCAACTTATGATTTATTGTGTCATTTTTCTAAAATTCTGGATTTTCTAAATTGCTTTCACATTCAATAATTGTAGAAATTATTTGTAATGTTTTTTCTAAATCATTATTTTTTATGACATAATCATAAATTCCAATTTTAGATTCTTCATATTCGAAACGATCTAATCTTAAAGTTATTTCTTTAAGATCTGAATTTGGATGTCTTGCTATTAGTCTTCTAAGCAATTCATCTCTTGGAACTCTTAAAAATATTGTTACAATTTTAGTATCTCTGCCTAAAAGTTTCACTAAATTTTCTGTTCCGTTTACATCAATATCTTTTACAATAATCTTTCCACTTTCTAGTCGTTCATTTAATAGATGTTTTGAAGTCCCATAATAATGATTGTGATGTATGTCGTACTCGTATAAATCACCTTTTTCAATTAATTTCTTAAATTCTTCGGTAGTAATGAAGTTATATATTTCTCCGTTTACTTCGCCTTCTCTTGGCTCTCTGTCAGTATATGATGGCAAAGATGTTATATTAGAATTTCTTTTTATTAATTCTTTTTTTACTGTATCTTTGCCAGCTCCTGAAACTCCTGATAATAATACTAACATATAGTTACCTTTCCAGCATCAATTTCGTCTGCTGCTATAGAATCTGGAGCAACGTCATCTGTTTTAACTAGCACTTCAGCTCCTTGTGCAATTTGTCTTGCTCTTCTTGCAGTTGCAATTACTAGCATATATCTGTTATCAACTTTTTCTAGTAATTCAGCAACACTTGGTTTTATCATCATAATAAAATTACCTTCTTTCTAAACACTATTATATCACATATGCCCATTTTGTCAACAATTTACGTCCCATGGCATTACTCAATATTCTGAATTTGTTCCCTTATATCTTCTAGCTCTACCTTTAAATCTATTACCAGTTTAGTTATTTCGTTACTACCCGATTTCGAGCCAATTGTATTTGTTTCTCTGTTCATCTCTTGTATTATAAAATCTAATTTCTTCCCTATAGGGGTTTGTTCATTATTTATCAATTCATGAAGTTGTTCTATGTGGCTCCTTAGTCTGGTCATCTCTTCTTCAATTGACGTTTTGTCAGCATATATTACGGCTTCTTGAGCAATTCTATTTTCATCTACAACATCTGTTTTCAGTATATCTTTTACTCTTTTCTCTAATTTTATTACATATTCTTCAACAAGACCGTTTGATTCTACTGCAATTTGATTTACTAGACTTTCTACTCTTGATATTCTTTCTAGTAAATCCTGTTTGATATTTTCTCCTTCTCTTGTCCTCATAGTAATTAGATTATCTAATGCCATATCTAAACATATTAGCACCTCGTTTTCGATTTCTTCATCATTGTCTATATCGATTGAATTTAATATATCTGGTAGTTTTGCTATTTCAACAACATTAATATTTTCCGACAATTCATTTTCATCTGCTATTTCTCTTAGTTGTTTAATGTATTCTCGTGCAATTTCTTTATTTAATATAATATTTTTGGCTTTGTTGCTATAATCAAAGAAGTTTATTGCTACATCAACTTTTCCTCTTGCAATTTTTGTTGAAATCTGTTTTCTAACTTTTTCTTCTACTGAACTTATTCTTCTGGGCATTTTTACACTTATGTCACTATATTTATTATTTACCGTTTTTATGTCTACGACATAGCTTCTCCCAGCTGTATCATAGTTAGCTCTGCCATAAGCTGGCTGGCTATTGAGTTTGTTATGTTGCCTCAGCTGTTCGT
>CAMGAZ010000026.1 GCA_946008205.1 uncultured Clostridium sp.
GGAATTTCGTCTTTCTACTTAGAGTGTCCAGCCGGTTCAGGTCCACCTTGCGTTACTTCTATTAGTAATTCTCTTCCTAATTTTGTAAATATTTTTCCTCTTGCTGCATCAGCTTTGCCTTTTTTGGCTTGAATATTATGCCATTTTGAATGTCCTGACATCGTTTTCACTCTCCTTTATTTCTTTAAAATTTAATTACTTTACTATTTTAGCACATTTTTCCTTATTTGTGTAGTACTTTTTAACATTATTTTATGAAAAAATAATTCGCAGGTCCCAACATAATATTTAATTAGTCTTTAAAAATAAAATAATTCTTACATTACGTACAACAAAATTGTAAAGAATTGTAGAACACTACCTAGGACAATAAACAAGTGAAATATGGAATGTATATATTTGTGTTTCTTGCCTATTCCGTATAATACCGCTCCTACCGTATACGCTATTCCTCCTAGTACTAGAAGTATAGTTCCTGGTATTCCTAGCAAACTTATCAATAATGGTAACTTTATTATTACGCACCATCCCATTGCTAAATAGCATATCATTGAAAACTTTTTATATTTCTTCAAGTCTATTGCATTTAACACAATACCTAATATAGCAACTCCCCATATAATTCCGAATAAAGTCCAGCCAAGTGCTGTATTATACTCTCTAAATGTGCAAAGAGCAAATGGAGTATATGAACCTGCGATTAATAAAAATATTGTGCAATGGTCCAGTATTTGAAATACTTTTTTGGCTTTATTAGGATGTAATCCATGGTAAATACTAGACATTGTGTATAATATAATCATTGTAGCTCCATATATCGCTCCAGAGACTACTCCATATACATTATGATGTAACGCAGCAAACACAACGCATAATACAGTTGCAAGAATCCCAAAGGCTCCTCCGACAATGTGAGAAACCATATTAAATATTTCTTCACCCTTAGTGTAAGTTGGAAGAACTCTTTCTGAGAGTTTTGTTCTTTTCATCTTTCCTCCTTAATATTAGTCTTCGCAATTCTCTAATATTTTTTTAATTTCTTCGTGTCTTTTTACTTTCTGAGTTGAAGTTTTTATCATAGGCTCATCTGTTATAATTAGTTTTTTCATGTGCTTGTAATTTGTTAGTCCTTTATTTATTTCTTTTATATCTGCCCAAATTTTTGCTTTTAATTCGGCTTGACTAAAGTCTTTAAAATTTTCTTTTACATAATCTTTATTGTAAACTATTTTTACAGATACCACTAAATCATCATCTTTTGGATATCCAAATACCATGCTTTCATCTACATATGGAAGTTTAGCAATTAGTGTTTCTAATTCTTCCGGATAAATATTTTTTCCATTTTTTAATACTATTACATTCTTCTTTCTTCCTGTAATAAAAAAGTATCCATCTTTATCTTTCTTTGCTAGGTCACCAGTGTGGAACCAACCATCTATTATTGACTCTTTTGTTGCTTCTTCATTCTCATAATATCCAAGCATTACATTTGGTCCCTTTGCAATTAGCTCACCTATACCTTGTTCATTTGGATTATCAATTTTTAATGATACTCCAGGCATTGGAAAACCTATAGAGCCATATCTTATACAATTTTCATTCTCTGCTGCCAATACTGGTGACGTTTCTGTTAATCCATATCCTTGGATTGTTAAAATTCCAAAATTATTAAAGGCTCTCGCTACTTTAGGATCTAATGCTGAAGCTCCACTTATTATTGTTCTTAAACTGCCACCTAAATTGTTTATTATATCCTTAAATACGTTTCTTCTAATGTCTATTCCAAATTTTAATAAGAAATTACAAATTGGAGTAGCTATTTTTATTAATTTTGTTTTTCTTTGTCTTTGTATCTCTTTTTCTATTTTCTTATACATTGCTTCTATTAGAAGAGGAACACAAACAAATATAGAAACTTTATATTCTTTCATATTAGCCTGAATATGTCTTATACCATCACAAAATACATTAGTACATCCATGATTTAAGAATATTAATATACCTGTACTACCAAATGTATGGTGGAATGGTAGAAATGCCATATTAACATCTGTGCTAAGAAATTTTTCTACTTTATTCATTGCAGTTATATTTGACGCGATGTTTCTATGAGATAACATAACAGCTTTTGATTTAGAAGTTGTTCCTGATGTAAATAAAATAATGCTCATTTTGTCATTATCTATTTTAGCATCTATAAACTCTCTGTTTCCATCTGCAACCTTTTTTTTGCCTTCTTCTATTAGATCTTGTAAGTATAAGAATCCTTCAGCTTTTTCTTCATCATTTATAGGATCCATACAAATAAATTTTGTTACATTAGTTGATTTTGCTTCTTTAAATTTTTTCATAGAATCTAAATATTCACTTGCAAATATTATGCAATCTGCATAACTTCTTTGTAGTGAAGATTCTGTTTCTTCTTCTGGAAGTCCTTTATCTAATGGTACTGCTATTCCTGTACCGTTTAGAACTGCAACATATGATAAAATCCATTCATATCTGTTTTTACTAATTATAGCTATCCTTTTATCTTTTAATCCTATACTTATTAACTCTGTTCCTAATGCATTTATTTCTTCTTGAAATTGCTTGTATGTTATATCTTTATATATTATTTTCTTATCTTGTTCTTCTTTTAATCTAAATGCTATATTATCCGGATAATTCGTAAATGCATTATCTAATACCTCTCTTATATTATTATAGTTTTTCGTTTCATAGATTTCATACTTTTCTTTTTTCATTAAACACTATTCCTTCCTTTGTGGCCAATGTAAATATTGTTTTTATGTTTCTCCC
Source organism: uncultured Clostridium sp. (assembly GCA_946008205.1). Lineage (GTDB taxonomy): Bacteria > Bacillota > Clostridia > TANB77 > CAG-508 > CAG-245. The sequence continues at coordinate 2,806 of CAMGAZ010000026.1, forward strand.
CTTTTATTGGCTATAGCATATCATATTTTTAATCTATATACAATAAATATGACTATGTATTCGAACTTCAAATTTCAAAAAATATCTCTTTATTTTTATTCATTTTCCAAATTATAATTTCATATAAATATAATGGTGATTTGTATGGATTATCGTGAATTTTCTTCTTTTTTATCTTCCCTTTCAGGATGCGAATTAGTAGCTTTAGCAGGCTTACTTTCAGTTGCTATATCTACTAATCTTAATTGTGATGAAGTTGATGTTCTTGGCAATTTTTTCTCAGCTCTTGGCTCTAATTTATCTACAATAGCTTCTGCTAATGATAATAATTGTCAAATTCTATAAAAAAACAAAGAGGTCTCTATTGATAGGCCTCTTTGTTAGGATTTAGCAGCTACTGCAACAAAATTTTAAATTTTAATGGTTTATAAGTAATTCCATATTCATCTAACAGAGCTCTTTGGTTTTCACTAAGTTTTCTCTCTATTTGAAGTTTACCCTTTTTATTGCTATAGTGAATTTCCTTCAACAACTTGTATTTACATTTTGAAACTTGGTTTAATTGTTTCGTTCTAATACTATACAGATAGGGTTCTATTTCATAGTAGTTACTAAAAAACTTTAATTGTTCTTCCGATAACTTCCAAAATACACTCTCTTCCCCCTGCATTTCTTTGTGTTGAAGCTCTTTCAGCTGCTTCCGCAATAAATCTTTATCTTGCATAAAATCCTTTCCTACGTTAAAACGTATATAATATATTATTATATCACACTTTCGATGAAAATGAAAGTTTTTTATTCTATAGAATTATACAAATTAATCCTCCGCTTCCCTCGTTTATTATTCTCTCCAGTGTTTCTTGTAATTTCTCTTGTGCTTCTGTCGGCATCTTCATAAGTTTTGTCTGTAATCCTTCATTCACTAGTTCATGCAAGCTTTTTCCGAATATATTTGATTCCCATATTTTCTTTGGATCACTTTCAAATTCTGAAAGTAATGATTCTACTAATTCCTGTGATTGCTTTTCACTGCCAACTATTGGAGATACTTCTGTCTCTATATCTGCCTTAATCATATGGATTGATGGAGCCTTTGCTCTTAATTTTACACCATATCTTGAGCCTTGTTTAACCATCTCTGGTTCTTCCAAAATAAGTTCGTCTATTGAAGGGCTTACTATTCCATACCCTTTTGTATTTACCTCCTGTAATGCTGTTGCGACCTTATCATATTCTTTTTTTACATCTGCAAATTTTATCATGCTAGAAAAAAGCTCGCCTTCATTTGTAATAGTTACTCCTGAAATTTCTGTTAACACTTTATAAAATAGGTCATCAACTAAGTTAACTGTTATGTTAACACTTCCTGTTCCAAGTTGTATTTCATTTATCACACTTGTTGCAATTACCTCGGTATTTTGCAATTTTGTAATTCTATTGTCTATCTGCTTTAGTATTCTAACATCTTTAAATACATCTTTAATTTCATCATAAAGTTCTTCTTTTAACCAATGTGTTTCTGGTAATCCATCCACCCATCTAGGGAAGCTAATATTTACTCTTTCTATTGGAAATTCATATAACACTTTTCCAAATATCTCGTCTATTTTATCCGTCGTTAAATTTTCACAGTCTGTTGGAATTACTTGTGTATCGTACTTTTCTTGCAATTTTTTTGCCAGAGTCTGTGTGTAATCGGAATCGGGTTGGCTTGAATTTAATACTATAACAAAAGGTTTATTTAGTTCTTTTAATTCTTTTACCACTCGCTCTTCTGGCTCTATATAGTCTTCCCTTTGTATATCTGTAATGCTTCCATCTGTTGTAACTAAAATTCCTATTGTTGAATGTTCTTGTATTACTTTTTTTGTTCCAATCTCAGCTGCTCTTTCAAACGGCATTTCTTCTTCTGACCATGGTGTTTTTACCATCCTTGGCATATCATCTTCTAAATGTCCAATAGCATTATTTACCAAATATCCAACGCAATCCACTAGTCTTACATTCAATTTTATATTGTCACCAACAGTAATTCCGCACAGCTTCATTCGGAATAAACTTTGGTTCAGTAGTCATAATTGTTCTTCCGCCAGCACTTTGTGGCAGCTCATCTTGTGCTCTTTCTTTTTTATATTCATTGTCAATGTTCGGTATAACTAATAAATCCATAAATCTTTTTATGAATGTGGATTTACCAGTTCTAACAGGTCCAACAACACCAACATAAATATCCCCATCTGTTCTTTTTGCTATGTCTTGATATAACCTATTGTCTTTCATTAATTTTTTACCTCCTTATACTTACGTAATAGTATGATACTATTAAATTATCGAATGTTAATTCTATAATCTGTTTGTACAATAACTTTATTTAATGTATATTAATCATTCATAAAGTTATGCATAAAAAGAAAATTATTTTTACATATTTTTGTACTTTTAGTAAAAACTATATGTAAATTACTTTTTATTGGAGGTACGCTTTGAAGAATATAAAACAGTATTTGCATGATATATTTTTTGATAGTGATAAAAACAATTATGATTTTACTTTAGGCGATACTACTAATTCTATAGTTGTTGATGATTCAACATCTTTCAATAATTCTAATCAGAATCTTAATTTGAATAATGAATCCTTACAAGACACTACTAAGGACACTGTTTTTCCATCAATTGATGTTAATCTCGAGTATATTAAAGTTAGATTTAATAGTATGATCAACTCTGACGTAAAAATAAGAGAATTCACTTTGAATGCAAGAAATAAGCAGTACAAGTCTTTTCTTGTATATATAGATGGAATGATAGATCAAGACATGATGAACAATTATATATTAAAGCCTCTTATGCTTAAAAATAGTGCTAATTCTTTTGACGGAAGTCAAAATAGAGTTTTGTCTGAAGTAAAAACAAATAATATAACTGTTAGAAAAGTGAAGAAGTTTGATATAGTTGAGTACATTTCCAGTTGTTTGCTCCCACAAAATTCCGTTGAACAATTATCTAAGTTTGATGACATTATAGATGGTGTGAATTCTGGGAATTGCGCATTATTTATAGATACTCTCAATATTTCTTTTGATATTGAAGTTAAAGGGTTTAAGCAACGTGGATTAGATACTCCTAATAATGAAACAGTTGTTAGAGGTGCACAGGTAGGATTTACAGAGAACTTACGTACAAACACATCTCTTTTAAGAAGATATATTAATAATGAAAATTTAGTAATTGAGTCAGTAGATGTTGGTAAATTAAGTAAAACATCTTGTGCAATATGCTATTTAAAAAATGTTGCTAATTCTGATTTGGTTGCAGAAGTTCGCTACCGTGTTAGCAATTTAGCCATAGACTATTTAATTTCTTCGGGTCAACTTGAGCAACTTATACAAGATGATGATAATTCTAGCCTTCCTCAAATGATATCAACCGAAAGGCCAGATAAAACTGCAAATTTATTATTTGATGGAAGAGTAGCCATAATAGTAAATGGTAGTCCCTATGTGTTAATAGTTCCTGCTATTTTTTCTGACTTTCTATCTTCTCCGGAAGATTATAACTTAAAACATCAGTATGCAAATTTTTTAAGAATTCTAAGGGTGGTAGCTATTGCATTTGCTTTGTTACTTCCCGGCATATATATGGCAATATCTAATTTTCATCAAGAAATTATTCCGACGGAATTACTATACACTATAATCTCAGCTAGGGAAACTGTCCCATTCCCTATCCTATTCGAAATTTTAGTAATGGAAGTATCCTTTGAGCTTATTAGAGAAGCTAGTGTTAGAGTTCCAGCCCCTATTGGTCAAACCATTGGCATTGTAGGAGCATTGATATTAGGGCAAGCAGCAGTTGATGCTAGTATTGTAAGTCCTATTTTAATTATCATTGTTTCATTCACAGGAATATGCTCTTTCTCTATTCCGGATTTTTCTCTTAGTTTCCATTTTAGAATAATGAGATTTGCATATATAATATTAGGTTCATTAGCAGGCTTCGTTGGCATAGCTGCAGGAATTTGCGTGCATTTATCTATACTAAATAACTTAAAATCCTTTGGAGTTAATTATTTAGGAAGAAGTATTTTTAATAGCAACAAGTCCGGCAACGGGATAGTGCTTTCACCTGCTTATCGTAGGGAGGATAGATCTGCCTTTCTAAAAAGTAAAAGGCCTAAACTTCAAGATAATATTAGTATGAAATGGAAATATTAGTTATAAACAGAACAGGAGTTTAAATAAACATGAGTATTTATAAAATTAGTTTGCTAGAGGCAACTGCATTAATATTAATAGTTACAGTTAACAAATTGGCTATAAGTATTCCACAGGCAATATTGCTTTCCTGTGGTTCTTCTGCCATTTTGAATACTATATATGTTAGCTTCATTGCAATTTTTTTAGCCTATATAATTATACGATTGTTCAAAAAATTTCCGGACTCAGATATTATTGATGTTTCAGAGTTTCTTGGTGGTAAATCTTTAAAGTATTTAATGAGTATTATTTTCTTTGTATATATCATTTCTATACTATCTTTCCTATTACGAGATTTCATAGAAATACTACATGTTCTTTATTATACAGATACTCCTATAATTTATTTGTTAGCTTTTTTTATCGTTGTATGTGTTATTTCCTGTTTGCTAGGAAGTAAAAGTATCATAAAAACTAATGTTGTGTTATGCATAGTAATGATTATTGGTTTACTAGTCGCGTTCTCTTCGGTCATTCCTAATTTAACTGTTCAAAGAGCATTTCCAATTTTAGGCTATGGTAGCTATACTACTTTCTTTTCAGGAATTACTAATATTTTAGCATTTAACGGATTATCAATTTTATACTTAATACCGCCAATGCTAAACAACAAAAAAGATTTAAAAAAAGCCGGTATGTTGGCTGTATGTATATCAGCAGTATTGATAATTTTAGCGACTTCAAGCATGTTATTAGCATTTTCTTTTAGCACAAATATTGAAAAAATATCACCATTGTATACTTTATTGTCAAATAATGAATTTGGGAAATATTTTCAACATCCTGAGTCTCTATTTGTCTTTACTTGGATTTTATCATTCATGAGTTATGCAAATGTTGCATACATGCTATTAATTCGAATATTGAAAAAGTTAACAAATGTAAAGAACAGCAAACCATTTATTTTCCCGATATGTATTATAATTATAGCATTAGCACTATTACCTAGAAATATGATTCAAGCTCGTGAATTCGGAAATTGCTTGTCCAAGTTCTTTGCCACTCCGATTACTTTTATAGTTTTTCCACTTATTTTGATATTTGCTAACTTAAAGTATAAAAAACTGAACGGCAACAAGAAGGAGGAAATATAATATGCGTATTGCATCAAATCTCAAGAAAATATTGTTTTTTTTAGCAGCTCTGTTTGTGATATTGTTTTCCCTATCTGCTCCTTACAGCACTCACAACATTGACAAACTAGCTTACGTAATAGCTATGGGGTTAGACGTTGGGCAAAGCAACAAGTTGAAACTGACCATTCAGCTTTCCAAGCCAGAAAGCGGCTCCGGTGGCTCTTCAGGTAGTTCTTATACTAATATTGTAGATACTGTTGAATGTTCATCTATAGATTCAGGCATAAGTTTATTTAACAGCTACATTAGTAGAAGAATTAATCTATCACATTGTAAAGTAATTGTTATTTCCACGGACCTTGCCTCTCAGGGCGTATCGGATTATATTTTCACTCTACTTAACAATGTTGAGATGAGTCCTCATGCTAGCATTATAGTCAGCAAAACTACTGCGGAAGAATTTATAAATAATTCTAAACCAGAACTTGAAGATTTAGCTTCAAGATACTACGAAGTTTCTCTTTCGTCAAATAAATATACCGGCTACACTCCCAATGTCTCTTTAGTAAAATTCTTTTCTGACAGTATAGATTCTTTCACAAATCCTGTAGCTACACTCGGCTCTATTGGCGACATGCCAATTAAATCAAATGACAATGCTGAAAACATGGGGCTTGCTATTTTTAAGAATGATAAATTAGTTGGAGAATTAACTGCTCAAGAAACGATTTGGCATATGATTGTTTCTAACCATCTAAAATCTTGTACGCTAAGCATTCCTAATCCTCTCGGAGATACAGAAAGTATAGATGTAAATTTAAAACTTGATGGTTCTCCTAAAAAAACAGTTAACTTTATTAATGGAACTCCTCATATCTCTTGTAAAATAAAAGTGAAAATTCAAATTTTGTCAGCTACACAAGAGTCAACTTCTTCTAATTATAACTACTATGAAAATGAAAATATAAAAATGATAGAAAAAACTTGCAGTGATTATCTGCAAAAGACAATCAGTGATTATTTGTACAAAACTTCGAAGGAGTATAACTCTGACATAGATAGTTTTGGAAAATATGCTGTAAAATATTTCGCTACAATTAAGGATTGGGAAGAATATAACTGGCTCGACAACTATTACAATAGCATATTTAACGTAGAGGTTAGCACTACACTAAAATCAGGATATAGCTTTTTATAGAACTATCGTTAAGAACAATCTTATAGTTATAAATAAAGGGATTACTTTTATTTAGTCTGTTATCTTTTGAAGGCATAAAGCCAATTACTTAAAACATACTATTTATAAATTAAAAGTAAATCCCTTTTATCTTCTATATTTTATTATGATTTCTTATTCTTCAAATAATTTTTCAAACTCTTCAGCTGATATAACTTCTTTTTCTATTAGCAATGCTGCTAATTCATGTAATTTATCTATATGTTGTACTAATATCGACTGAGCTTTTGCATAAGCATTATCTACTAATGTTTTTACTTCTTTTCCTATTGCATTTTCCATACTTTCCCCAAATAATTGCATCTGATATGGATCCTTTTCTAAATTTATACTTATTGGTCCTATATTTTCACTCATTCCATATATTGTTACCATGTCTTTAGCTATACCTGTTGCAACCTCTAAGTCATTGCTTGCTCCCGTTGATATATCGTTTAATATTAGCTTTTCAGAAGCTCTTCCCCCTAGTAGTGCAACTAATTTTTCTAACATTTCCGTTTTAGATATATAGTATTTGTCTTCGTTTGTTTTATACATTGTATATCCACCGGCAACTCCTCTAGGAATTATTGATACTTCTTTAACTTCTTTTTGAGTCTCTAAAAATCTGCTTACTATGGCATGTCCAGCCTCATGGTATGCAGTTAGCCTCTTATCCTTATCAGACATTATTCTGCTATGCTTTTCTACTCCAACCGTAACTTTCTTTAAGGCATCATCTATGTCTTTATTAGTTATGGCTTTTTCTTTCTTAATTGTTGCTATTATAGCCGCTTCATTTAAAATATTCTCTAATTCAGCCCCTGTAAATCCCGCAGTATCTCCTGCAATAGCTTTTAAATCCACATCATCAGCTAATTTTTTATCTTTTGAGTGTATCTTTAATATTGCTTCTCTGCCGTTCATATCTGGAAGTCCTATAGTAATTTGTCTATCAAATCTTCCTGGTCTTAGGAGTGCTTTATCTAGCATATCCGGTCTATTTGTCGCAGCTAATAATATAACTGTATGCTCCGAATCAAAGCCATCCATTTCTACTAATAGTTGGTTTAAAGTCTGATTATTGTCTGCATCGGCTGCAGTAGACCCATCTGTTCTCTTTGAACCTATAGCATCGATTTCATCAATAAAAATGATTGATGGCGACATTTTCTTAGCTTTTTCAAATAATTTTCTTACTCTTGAGGCCCCTAATCCAGCAAACATCTCTGTGAATTCTGATCCACTCATTGATATGAAAGGAACATTAGCCTCTCCTGCTATAGCTTTGGCAATTAATGTTTTACCTGTTCCCGGTTGTCCACATAGTAAAACTCCCTTTGGAATTTTAGCCCCCATTTTATAAAACTCTTCTGGGTTCTTTAAGAAATTAACAATTTCTATCATTTCTTGTTTTTCTTCATCCAGCCCTGCAACATCGTCAAATGTTGTCTTTACCATATCTTCGTCAGCTTCATATACTTTTCCTTTGTCACCAAGCCCTTGCATTTGTATTAGTAGAACAAATAATACAACCATCAGAATAGTTGGCAATATTGTAAAAGCCTTGTCTGCAATAGTTAGAAATACACTTTGTTTTTCCTGTACTAATTCTATCGAGTTTCCTTCTTGTACCTTCTCTTGTACTAGTTCAACAAAAGCTTGCGTACTTGGTACGATTCCCATTTTAGGTTTTTCCTCACCTTTTAGAGTAACCTTTACAGTAGTGCTTCCCACTGTCATCTTTATTTTTTCTACGTTTCCATCATTTATCTGTTTAATTAACTCAGTATATGAAATTTCATCTTCTCCTATCGTATCTTCAGACTCTTTTTGTTTTATCACCCCAAAGATTATACTTCCGATTAAAACTAGTGCAAGTATAGCTACTAATATTCCTAATATAATTTTCTTGCTTCTATCTGAATCTTTTGGATTTCTTCTTTTTTTATTTTCTTCTAATTCAGATTTTTGATTATTACCTTTTCTGTCCTTATTGTCTTTCAATTTTTTACCCTCCAAAACGTTTATACATTACTTTCTTCTGGTTTATCACCAATATCCGGAGAATTGGTCTTTTTCCTCTCTTCTTTTTTTTTCTTTATCTTTTTGTTTTTGTTTTTCATGTTTTTCCTGTTCTTTTGCTCTATCCTCGTCTTC
>CAMGAZ010000027.1 GCA_946008205.1 uncultured Clostridium sp.
CGACCAGCGCTTCTACGAGCTGCCGATGACAGAATACCGCAAGACCATGGAAGAGGTTCCGACGCGCAAGCGCGCCAATTACCGCAAGCGCTATGCCCTGCTCGATGAAGTCGACGCTTCTATTGCAGACCATGTCAAAGATTTGATGAAGTGATGGCATAGCAAGACCTATACAGAAAGGAGGGGTATTGTGGCTCAGATTTCAGCATTGATCTTGGCAAAGAATGAAGAACGGAATATACAAGCGTGCATCAAGACACTATCGTTTGCCGATGACATACTCGTAATCGATGACTTCAGTACAGATCGGACAAAAGAGATAGCCGAACAGTTAGGTGCGCGGGTGATACAGCGTGATATGAATGGCGATTGGGGTGGCCAGCAGACTTTTGCTATCCAGCAAGCTAAGCATGAATGGGTCTTGTTCGTCGATGCTGATGAGCGCATTTCAGAGCCGTTGGCAAAAGAAATCTGCTCTGTCGTTGCTAAAGGCGATAAGAAAGCATATTGGATTCAACGCGAAAATAAATTCTATCATCACCACGCTACACATGGTGTCCTGCGTCCTGATTACGTCAATCGACTTTTTCCGGCAGAAGGTTCCTATGTCGAAGGCTATGTCCATCCCCAGATCGTAACGCCGTATCCAAACGAAAAGTTGCACGGCATCATGTATCACTATACATATGATACATGGAGCCAGCAATTGAACAAACTCAATAACTATACGACATTAGCTGCTGCAAAGTATAAAAAGAATCATAAAGAATGTAATTTCTTCCTGGATATTGTATTGCGTCCCTTTTGGGCATTTTTTAAAGTATATATCCTGAATCTTGGTTTTCTGGATGGAAAGATGGGCTGGATTCTTTCCACGAATCATTATTTTTATACTATGAATAAATACGTCAAGTTGTATTTCCTGTATCATGATGAAGATGGTCGTTTATAGGAGTGAAGATCGTGCGTATTGCTATATTAGAGTCTATCGTTATGCCTGCTGGTCATGAGGTAGAATTTGACCGCATTCTCGTAGAAGAGATGAAGAAACAGGGGCACGAGCCGGTGTTCTTTGTGCCGGAGCACTTCCCGTTCAAGTTCGACTATCGCTGTGATGTGGAGTATCTGGCGGGCGGGGAGGCGATATCGTATGCAGGGGTCGGCAGAATTAAGCGGCCCTGGTTGTCCTTTCAACGGGAGCGCCGTCGCTTGGTCTGGTTCGATAGCGCTTGTGAAAAGGCAAAGCAAGGCCATTGCGATGCCATCGTCGTGCCGACGAACAGCTGGCGCGTCATGCGCTCGGTCCGGAACAGCACCATCAAGAAAAGCCCTGTCCCGGTCTTGTTCCTATTCCATGGTATCATGCCAAAGGATAGGGAGCGCTTCTGCGATGGCGTCAAGAGTCTCCGGGCTTACTCGAATATCCATCTCGGCGCGCTGGGCTTGCAGACGTCGTTCCCTGAGTTGGTAGACTGTCCAAATTTCCACACAGTCATGGCACCAGTCTACATCCCGTTTGATTTGCCAGTCACACCAGAGTTCCATGTGCATGAACCGTTGCGACTTGGCTTCTTTGGGCAATACCGCCGCGAGAAGAATCTCGACTTTTTCTTACAGGCATTTATCAAGGCGACATTTACGAATCCCGTTGTGCTCACGGTGCAGGGCGCTACCGTGACGCAGGCCGACAGCGACGACTTCGAGCGCTTGAAACGGGAATATGCCTCGCATGACAATATCCGCTTCTTGCACAAGAACCTCTTGGGCATCGAATGGCAGCGCGAGCTCATGGATATCGATGTCCTACTCTTGCCATATGGTGCAGAGCGCTACCGCTATCAGCCGAGCGCCATGCTGTTCACCGCAATCGGCTATTACAAGCCTGTCCTGCAATCTCCCGAGATGAATCCCGAGATCCTGAGCGAGTTCAAGATTGGCGAAGCCGTCAAGCTGGATTCAGTGGATGTGTTCTCCAAGCAGCTAGAACATTTTGTCAATACTTTCCCGCAAAAGGCAGAGGAATACCGTCAAGGGCTGATCGGGGCGAACGAGAAATATGGACACGATTAACAGATACAGCGGATAGTAAGAATATAGTCGAGAAAGTCTTGAGAGTAGGCAAGAGGATGGAAGGATTACGTTACTTGCATGTGTGCTACTTTTGTGTCTTTTAGTTTCGCGATATCGAAGTACAGCAGCTGACTGGAAAACAAGCAAGTTTACTATCTATTTTGAGATTATCCATATTGTATTATCTTGAAAGGGAAAGAAACTCGGGAGGAGTACGCGTGTTATAGTACGCTAATTTACATCTAGTAGGGCATGAGCTAATGGAGAAGCTTCATAAAATCTGTCGTAAAAGAATATTATGGAATATGAAGGATGTGATTCTAGCATGAATATTTTAGCAGTAATTCCAGCGCGTGGCGGTTCTAAGGGGATCCCTAGAAAAAATATTCGTTTTATGTGCGGAAAACCATTAATAGCATATGCGATAGAGAATGCATTGAAATGTCCGTTAATTACAGCATGTGTGGTAACTACTGATGATCCTGAAATTGCATATGTAGCAAAACAATTTGGTAGTGATGTTGTACCACGTGGGAAAGGCTTGGCCGCTGATTCAGTGACATTGGATCCTGTAGTTGAAGATGCAGTAATCAGAATGGAAGCGCAGACTAATTCAAAATATGAGTTTGTTATAACAATGCAGCCTACTTCGCCATTATTACAAGTAGATACCCTAAATCAAGCTATTCAAACATTTATTAATAAACAATATGATACGCTTATTAGTGTAGTCAATCATCCACACCTTTCTTGGACGAAAAAGGATGGAAAGATTGTTCCTAACTATGAAAAAAGACTAAATCGTCAACAACTTCCTCCTAGTTATATGGAAACAGGAGCGTTTCTTATTACAAGGCGTGAATGTGTAACAAAAACATCACGTATAGGTAAAAATATTTCAGTTTTTGAGGTTCCGGAGTCTGAATCAATTGATATCGATACTGTTGGTGATTGGGTAGTATCTGAGAGTCAGTTACGAAAAAAAAGAATAATTTTTCGGGTAGATGGAACGAAAAAAATCGGCATGGGGCATATATATAATTGCTTAACAATGGCATTTAGTTTTACTGAACATCAGGTGCTTTTCGTAACTAGAAAAGACTGTATAGAAGGGCTGAAAAAAATTCAAAGCACTAATTTGCCATATGTTGTAATAGAGAACAAATCTGATTTATCGAATATTATTAGTTCATATAAGCCGGATATATGGGTAAATGATTGCCTAAATACATCAGCTGAATATATTCAGTGGCTAAAGAAATACGTGAAGCGTGTTATAACAATTGAAGATCTTGGAGAGGGAACTAAATATGCTGATGCCGTAATTAATGCATTATATGAGTATCATCACCCTATTACAGATAACCTTTATGAAGGGGCTCGCTATGTTTGTTTACGTGATGAATTTAAGTTGGTAAAACAAAAAGAGTTTTCTTCGATTGTCAATAATGTATTAGTCATGTTTGGAGGAACTGATCCAAGTAATTTAAATTATAAACTTTATCAGGTGGCAAAGGCTATTACAAGTGATTATCCTAATATTGAATTCCATTTTATAATAGGAATTGGGTATGATGCAGATGCTAATGGTATTTTTACGAACCTAGAATCAAATATTTTTGTCCATAAGAATGTTAGCCGTGTCACAGAATATATGAAAAAGGCTGATCTTGCAATATCTAGCCAAGGACGTACTGTATACGAAATTGCCAGTATGGGAATTCCATCGATTATACTATCACAAAATGAACGAGAGGCCATGCACACTTTTGCTACTATGAAGAATGGATTTATTAATCTTGGCTTAGGTAAGGATATCGATGTTGAAGCCATAGCAAATACAGTTAAATGGTTAATAGATACGGCTAATATAAGAAAAAATATGCGAGCATTAATGATAAAACATAATTTTGATGATGGAATTCAACATGTTAAAGATATCATTCTAGGAGATGAGACGAAATGATAAAAACCATAGAAAAAAGACTGCGAGCGGGCAAGTTCGTTTTGATTGCTGAGATAGGTGTAAATTATTATGATATTGCAAAGAAATTAAATATAAGTAATATTGAAGCAGCAAAATTGATGATATTGGAAGCTAAGAATGCAGGAATCCACGCAGTTAAATTTCAGACGTATAAAGCAGAAACAATCGCTGCTAAAAATTCACCATCATATTGGGATACAAATGAAGAGAAAACAACATCACAGTATGCATTATTTAAAAAATATGATTCATTCGGAGATTATGAATATACACAGTTGGCGAATTTTTGTAATGAAATTGGTATTGAGTTTTGTTCGACACCATTTGATTTTAATTCATCGGATTACTTATATGATTTAATGAATGTCTACAAAATATCATCATCTGATATTAGCAATTTACCTTTTATATCTTATATTGCTAAGAAAAATAAACCCATTATTTTATCGATAGGTGCGGCAAATCTAGATGAGATTCAAGAAGCCGTTTCTACAATTAAACGTTATAATAAAAAAAAGATAACATTACTACACTGTGTACTGGAATATCCAACACCATATCAAGATGCAAACCTTGCTAAAATTAAAACTTTGAAGGACACTTTTCCAGATATGTATATTGGTTATTCTGATCATACTAAACCAGATTCAGAGTATGATGTTATTGAAGTAGCGTATCTCTTAGGAGCACAATTGATTGAGAAGCATTTTACGTTAGATAAATCTTTAACAGGAAATGACCACTATCATGCTATGGATGTTCATGATGCAGAGGAAATCTTAACACATATAGAAAAAATTGATAAGATAAGGGGATGTGGCGATTTAGTGGCACTTCCTACAGAATCGGCTGCACGTCAAAATGCTAGACGTTCGATTGTAACTACAAAGAGCATTTTGAAAGGTACAACTTTTACATCTGATATGCTTACTTTTAAGCGTCCAGGAACAGGAATCCCTCCTCGTAATATCGGTTCTGTTATAGGACGAAAGGCGAGTAAAGATTTACCGGAAGATAAAATTCTCCAAAATGAGGATATAGAGTGAGTACATATATAATATATATGTAACCTTTTGAGTTAAAGGTGAGTATAATGAAAGTTTTAGTTACCGGAGGAGCAGGCTTTATTGGGTCGCATTTAGTGCGAAAACTTATTTTCACAGGTTATGAGGTTACAGTACTAGATAATTTAAGTACAGGCTCCTTAGATCATTTACCTCAATCTGGATTTTCATTCTGGAAAGATGATATTAGGAATAAAAGTATACGTAGTAAGATTATTTCTGAGCATTTTGACGCTATTGTTCATTTGGCAGCACAGACGATGGTAAATTCTTCCATATCAAATCCTTTTTTTGACATGGAAGAAAATATTGTCGGTCTTGTGAATATATTAGAAGCAGCAAGATATGGCGATATTCATCGAATTGTTTTTTCTTCGACGGCTGCTGTTTATGGTGATGTAAAAGAGGATTGTCTACCAATACATGAAGATGCTAAATTAAATCCAATGTCATTTTATGGGTTAAGTAAAGTTACATCAGAAAAATATCTAGATATGTATCATCGTCTTTATGATCTAAATTATATTATACTGCGATTTTCTAACGTGTATGGGGAGCGGCAGGGCGATAAAGGTGAAGGTGGTGTGATTAGTATCTTTTCTAAACAAATCAATAAGAATAAATCAATAAAGATATTTGGTAACGGTAATCAAACGCGCGATTTTATCTATGCAGGTGATATAGCTTCTGGGATTTGTTGTGCACTTTCAACAAAATATATTAATGATATTTATAACTTGAGCACAGGAAAAGAAATCAGCTTAAATGGATTATTGAATTATTTGAAAGACATTGCAAAGGTATCTATTAATATTGAATATGAAAAAGAGCGAGAAGGAGATATTCGACGATCGGTATTATCTAATGATAAGGCCCAAAAATATCTAAAATGGCGACCTGTAACTAGTTTATTTTGTGGCTTGCAAAAAACAATGAATGAAAGGAATTAATAATTAACAATATCTTGATTATATTTTTGGAGATTAATTATGAATATAATAATTTATGGATTTGAGTCTGGTCCTATGTTAGATATTTTTTTTCGCTTACAGAACGAAAAGAAAATTTCTATAAAAAAATGGTATTACGACCAAACTTGTAGTGACCAAGTCCTGAAAAAATTGTCATACGCAATACCTACTACCAAATTATGGAGGGGAAACTGGAAAAGTTGGCAGCCATTTCCTAACGAGTATATATCTAATTATATCAATGAACATATGGATTGGCTCATGCAAGAATTTGCTCGTAATACAGAGTTCTTTCATGAATCATATTATGAATATACAAATATAATTAATTATGTTATTAACCGATTATATCATGATATAACCGAGAACAAGGTTGATCTGATATTGTTTTCGGATATACCACATGGTAATCTTAGGTGTATGTTGTATTTATTAGCTAGATCAATGAATATAAGTACACTATTTCTGTTTACTGTTTCAGCTTTTCCTAAAAAAATGTTTTATGGACATCGAATTGAAGATGTAGGGAAAATCTATTTGCTTCCAGACTATCATAAAAATTCTACTGAATATCATATGAGTAAATCATTTGAAAAAAAATTAGACTATATGAGTGCTAGCCAAATAAAAAAGGATAGAGGAGAGGATTGGGAAAGAAAGATTCGTTTTTTTATACATCCAACTCAATGGATAAAAGAACGAAGTCATATGATTAAACAGGATCTTATTAAATATGAATCTATCAGCGATTTTGTTGAACAAAAAATCACGAAGGAAGTTATTACTAAAATAAGGAAATATCGATATAATTATCACATAAAAACGTTGTCTAAAAGGAATATCGATTTTGATAAAAAGTATGTATATTTCCCATTGCATTTACAGCCGGAGATGACGACCGATGCAATTGGTGGGATATATAGGGATCAGATTTTAGCAATTGAAAAAATCAAAAATATTATTCCAGATAACTGGTTTATTTATGTTAAAGAAAACCCAAAACAGCTATATTCTGTACGAGGAAAATTCTTTTTTAAAAGATTGACCAGTATTCCTAATGTTATATATATCGATAGAAGTGTAGACACATATAAGTTGATGGAGCACTGTCAGTTTCTTGCAACAATAACAGGGACGGCAGCATGGGAATCTATATCTGGTGGAAAAGCAGCTTTGATCTTTGGTACAGCTTGGTATGAATCTTTGCCAGGGATTTTTAAATATCATGAAAATATAGATATAAACGAAATAATTGATTATAAAGTAAATCATAGGCTCCTTGAGAAAAGTATGGAAAATTTACAAAAGAAGGCTTGTGATGGTATATGGGAAGAATTTAGAATGGAAAAAGTTAAAGACTTAGATTTGGAATGGAATCGGAAAAGCTTATATAATTCGTTCTGCTTTTTGTTAGATAATGAGATAAGAAATATTCAAGATAGTAAGTAGGTTGAATTAACTGATGGATTTACAATCCAATTTCTTGCGGACGACAAGTCTGTCGTGGAGGTCGTTCATCTCTAAAGCAAAGAAAGTCAACTATCTTACGTGCCCTCTGTCGCAATACAATTCCTGCTGACCAGCATATTGCACCTCATCGAAGATTATTTTGCCAATGCGGCGAACCGTTCCATCTGTGTTCACTGGGACTGTGGTGGGCAAACAAGAAAGGGCGTGTCTGGATCGAAGGAACTGTTACTTGTTTCGTGGAAAAGCCACGAGCAAGATTGCTACTACGTCAACAGCTTAATATGTAAGGTATTCTCGGAATAAGCACACCTATTGGTCACGTCATATTGAGAATTCATTGTTTAACAATTCGTTGAGAAAAACGGAGTATTCAAGAAATTGATGAAGATTATACAGGGAGGGGTAGAATGAATTGGGGAGTTTTATATCCATTAGATAATTATATTAAAGTAGCTAAGTGGGATATAAAAAATGATGTTGATTTGTGTTTTATTTTAGACACTGGGTGGAATACTTTAGATGAGTTTGTGCCATTGCTAACTTGGATCAATGAAAATATGCCAGAGAAAAGGGTGCTATCAATATTAATTGAGACAAATTCCGGAGAAATGCAAGATATACATCGTAAAGATTATGAAACATTGTTATCTTTATCTGCTGGCGTTATTAAAAATAATTGGAAACCATGTAAATGGAAATGGTTAGAAAGACTGTCCTTTTCTATATTTAAAAAGTCTATGAAACAAGGCATTCTAAACTTAATGAAAAAATTATTAAGTAATATCTCTATTAAATGTGTGTTTTATTGTACTACCAATTCATATGGGTATTATACTGTCAAAAACATCTATAGATTAAACACGGTCTATGTTTCACATGAACAATGTGGATTTTTATCCATGAGCAGTAATAATTATCGTACTGAAATGAAAGAAATGGATGCCTGCTTTCTCACTAGTGAGTATGATAAAGTATTTTATCCTAGGGACACATCGATTTTTATTACAGGGTCTCCTAAAGCAGATTTATACTGGCAAGAAAAAATTCAAAAAAAGATAAAAATGAAAGAAGTATCTGTGTCTTGTTGTTCTTCAGATAATGAATTGATCAATGCAAAAAAAATTTCTATTTTGCTTCCACGCCTACAATCTAGTTATCGTGTTAATACCAATGAAATAAATGAGTTAGTTAAATTTATTCGAGGGAATAGACAGTATCATTATATTATAAAATTTCATCCTCGTGATAATAAAAAACTTCAAAATCAATTCTTTGATAAAATAGAAATTGATAAATCGATTTTTACAATATCAAATGATTCATTAACAGAAATTGCATACCAATCTGACTGTACTATAATGATAGGGAAATCTAGTGGTGCTGCAGATATTTTATTTACTAAAAAGCCGATTGTTGAATTTTATGAGGCGATAAAAACAGATTATTTTTATAAATGTAGTGATGGAAAATATGGCTCTTTCTTACGATTATATAAATGTGTTCCTTGGACTGATAATGCAAAAGATCTATCAGAAATAGTCAATAAAATAATTAATGGAAATCTTTGGGAGAAATATATGGATAGATTTGATAAATTTATTCCTCATGGTAATAATTGTAAGGAAATAAGTAAGATTATATTTGATATGATTCCTGGGAGAGTGAATTATTAAGATACATCCAGCCCTTTCGAGGATGGATGTACAATCTAAGCGCGACAGTTTTTAGATAACATAATAAAAATGATATATAGACTCTTCTGCTATAATGATGCTTGAAAAGAACCACCTATTTCTTGTAGCCGGCGAATCCGTCACTCAAGTGAATTCCGCCGCAATGCGGCCTCGCATAGTAACCGTTGGCAGTGCAAGCGCTCTACAAGTAGTGCAGAGAAGTATATCGCCCGCATAAGCGTCCAGAGAATGCACTACTGCGTTTCTATATCATCTGTATTCTGGAATATTATTAGTCGCAGGAGGAGACGTCGGATGAGGTCATCTGAAGTCTAGCTGTTGTCTTGTCAGCGCGATGGACCGTTTCGTCTGCGGCTATTAGAAATGGATACCGGTTGGCTTCAAATTTGTAAAGGAAAATACTGTATTTTAGGAGGATTGTCATGCTGGTTCAATATCGATGGAATGATGAAAAGCTAAAAAAGATTTGGAGAAAACTATATAAGGATAATCCATACCTATTCCCTTTTTCTTCATGGGAATATAATGAAGAGGTATACTCATATAAAAAAATAAAACCAACAACTTTTTTACAGAAAGAATATTTTCTAGTTTATTACAATCATGATATTCCCTTAATGATTATGCCTTTATTTATAAAGAAAAAGACGCTGTACATTTTCGGAGAAAATATCGGTGGCCCAGATAATCTTGATTTCATTTACGATAAAAATATAAGAGATGAAGATATATTTTCTGCTTTGCGAGAGTTGAGAGAAAAGTTTCATGGCATGAAGTTGATGCTATATAAAGTGAATGAAAGATCTAGATTGTACCAATTTTTTAAAGAATATTGTAATGATAAGCGTTTGATTGATTATCAAGTAAATATAGAGCTAGATCGTGTCTGTGTGAAAGTATGTTATCCAGATGACTACGATACCTATTTCCATGGATTATCAAAAAATGCTCGATCTAATATCCATAAAATTTATAATAAGCTAAAAAAGCAAGATATATCTATGGAATTGAAAGTGATTCATGGCCCGTTTAAAGATAATGAATTATTATCTTCATTGATGAAATTTTATACTGCAAGGGAGTCGGAAAGAAAAAATCGAAAATATGACTTCTTTCCATTTATTAAGCATAGGTATTTTTCATCATTGACATGGGCTATACAAAATATGAATGAACAATATACATTTTGCTTAATGTTAAAAGATAAGCCGGCAGCATTTATGACAGGATTTGCTACTAATTTCAATGAGATAGTATTTCCGATTGTTTCAATGAATAGTCTGTTTAAGCAATACTCTCCAGGCAAGGTCATGATAAATGAAACTATCAAATATTTACAGGGACATAAATCGAATATGATACTGGATTTATCTCGTGGTGATGAACGGTATAAATTTGAGATGGGAGGATCAAAACATTATAATTATAGGATTTTTTTAGAGATTTAAGAAGGAAACTATGAAATGCGTTTTTTTAAATCATTGCAGCAGGATGCGAAGCTGTTCTTGTACATCTACATCCTGCTTATGGTCTTTCGCATTGCGTTCTTGCTGATTTACTCGGGTCAGCTTGGCAGTGCTGGTACAGGTGATATTGTTGAAGCTCTCTGGCTGGGGGCTCGGATCAGCCTGAAGACGACGGCGTTCCTTGTGGCGTTCCCGTTTGTCTTTGGCACGATTCCCTACGCAATATGGGGCAGATGGCCGGCGGGTTGTATCCGGGCGATGCTGGGCAGTGTGGCTGTGGGGCTGATGACACTTCTCTTTGTTATCCGCATTCCCTATTATGAGATTTTCCATCAGGGATTCAACATCATGCTGTTCAACGGCATGAAGGACGATAAAGCAGCCATCTGGGATACGGCAGTGAAGCAGTATCAGTTCTGGCCGCGCCTCTTGGGGGCTGTTCTCCTGATGGCATTGTTCATCTGGCTGTTGCAGAAAATCCTGCGTACGCCGGTCTGGCAGCCGCGGCGCCATGCCCGCATCTGGACTGGTTTGGCGATTGTCTTTGTGCCGGTGTTTGCCATCTTCTGC
>CAMGAZ010000028.1 GCA_946008205.1 uncultured Clostridium sp.
CAAAGAAATTAGGAATTCCACCACAGAATATTTTTATTACACATAATGGGAGAATATTAGAATTAAACGAAGACGAAGCAAAATTCACAACATCAGTACCATCAGGAAAAGTTTTGGTAGATGGATTAGGTGTTGGAGATGTCGGAAATATAGTATTAAGAGATAGACAACACTTATCTCAAGATGGATTAATCGTAATAGTATTAACGATGGATTCATCAACAGGCGAAATAGTATCGGGACCAGACGTAATATCTAGAGGCTTTGTATATGTAAGAGAATCAGAAAATTTAATGGAAGACGTAAAAAATGTTATAAAAGAAGAAGTAGCAGAATGTGAAAAAAGACACATAACAGACTGGTCAACAATAAAATCAACCTTAAAAGATAACTTAAGAGATTATATATTCCAAAAAACAAAAAGAGACCCAATGATATTACCAATTATAATGGAAGTTTAATCGCAAATTTGAGACGAGGAATTTATACCCCAAATTCCTCACTCCAATAAGCAAAGAGAAGGAGAGATAATTATGGATTATAAAGACTTAGCAGATTTAATATTTCCAAATGCGAAGCCAGTGGAGTATTATGAAGAAAAATACCCAGAGAGAGATTTGCCAGAGGGAGCTGAAGTTACTAGATTTGCTCCTAGTCCAACAGGATTTGTCCACATTGGTGGATTATTTGGTGGATTGGTTGATATGAAAATTGCAAAACAAACTAATGGAATTTTTATATTAAGAATTGAAGATACGGACCAAAAAAGGGAGATTGAAAACGGTGCTGCACAGATTGTAGAGGCTTTGAATGAATTTAAGATTATACCGGATGAAGGTGCAACTGGAGAAGATACTGAAAAAGGAAATTATGGACCATATAAGCAGAGTTTAAGAAAAGACATTTACCAAGCTTTTGCTAAAAAACTTTTATCAGAAGGTAAAGCATATCCCTGCTTTGCAACTCCAGAAGAACTTGATGAAATGAGAGCAAAACAAGAGGCAGCAGGTGTTCGTACAGGATATTATGGAGTATGGGCTAAGTATAGAAATTTAGAAGTATAAGAAGCAGCCAAAAAGATAAAGAGCGGCGAGAAATATATTATAAGATTTAAATCAATGGGAAATGAAGAAAGAAAAGTTAAATTTCATGATGAGATAAAAGGAAAATTAGTATTTCCAGAGAATGACCAAGATGCTGTTATTATAAAAGCAGATGGACTTCCTACATACCATTTTGCACATGCTGTTGATGATCATTTGATGAGAGTGACATTAGTTGTACGTGGAGATGAATGGCTTTCTTCACTACCTTTACATTTGGAATTATTTAGGGCTCTATGTTTCAAAACTCCTAAATATGCACATACTGCTGCAATGCAAAAAGAAGAGGATGGAAAGAAACGTAAAATTAGTAAAAGAAAGGATCCAGAAGCGGCAGTTTCATATTATGCTGAATTAGGAATTCCAAATGAAGCAGTAAAAGAATATTTATTGAATATAGCAAATTCAAACTTTGAAATCTGGAGAAAACAAAACCCAGATAAGACAATGGACGAATTCGATTTTCAGGTAGATAAAATGAGTGTAAGTGGTGCTTTATTTGATATGGTGAAATTACAAGACATTGGGAAGAATGTTATATCAAAATATACTGCAGAGCAGGTATATAACGAAGCACATGAATGGGCTGAGAAACACGACAATGGATTATTAGAACTTTTAAACAATAAAGAGTATTCTATCAAAGTACTAAATATTGAACGTGGAAAAGCTAAACCTCGTAGAGATATTGCAAAATGGTCAGATGTTAAATATTGTATTGAATACATGTATGACGATAAATTTTTCGCAAATACTGATGAATATGATTTTGATAAGATAAATGACAAAGAAGAAATCAAAAAAATATTAAGTCTATATATGTCAAAATATTATGATGAATCAGATGACCAGACAACTTGGTTTGGAAAAATTAAAGATTTAGCAGAAGAATTAGGCTATGCGAGAGAAGTTAAAGAATATAAAAAAGAACCAGAAAAGTGGCCAGGACATGTTGGAGATATTAGTACAGTTATAAGAGTTGCCATAACAAAAAGAAGGAACACACCAGATTTATATGAAATTATGCATGTATTAGGTAGAGATTCTGTAGAAAAGAGAATAAATCTTATATTAGATAAATAACAAAATAGGCAATTAGTATCATAAATATACTAATTGCTTTTGCAAATAAAAAGGAGAATTTTTATGGAATATAAAATCGGAGATATTGTTCAAACAAGAAAAACACATCCTTGTGGAGAAAATAAATGGGAAATTATTAGAGTTGGAGTGGATTTTAAATTAAAATGTTTAGGTTGTGGACATGTAATAACAGTAGCAAGAGAAAAAGTACTCAAAATGATAAAATCGAAAGTCAATTAAGCAATGAAAACCTCGTATTGGTATAAAACCTATACGAGGCAATTTTTATATATATTTTGAGATGAAATCCCATACAGCATCACTGTAAATTTTTCTTTCAGCTGAAAATGGTAAAAACGTTAAGTCTTTTAATGGATTTAAAGCACTTTGTAAATCACATACAGATGCATCTACTTTAGTTGTTGCAATTTTGTCAGCTTTATTAGCAATAACTAAACAAGGAGAATTTGTATGAATTATATAATCATACATTAGTTTATCATTTGCTGTAGGAGCATGTCTTATATCAATAAGAAAAACAATCAAAGATATTTTTTTGGATTTTGCTAGATATTCTTCTATAAAATTACCAACCTTAATCTGCTCCTGCTTAGACATTTTGCTATAACCATATCCTGGAAGGTCTACAAAGTAAAAACTATCATCGATATTATAAAAGTTTATTTGTCTTGTCTTGCCAGGCTCACTACTAGTTCTAGCAAGTTTTTTTCGATTTAACATTGTATTAATAAAGCTAGATTTTCCGACGTTAGATTTACCAACGAGAACTATTTGAGGTAAATTATTATTAGGATACTGAGAAGGTTTAACTGCTGAAATTTCAAATCTAGGATTTTTTATTATCATAATTATAGTCCTCCGATTATTAGTATGATTTGGTACTATTTTTTAGGTTTTATAACTTCTGTTCCACCCATATATGGACGCAATACTTTTGGAACAGTTATGCTACCATCTTCATTATAGTTGTTTTCGATAACAGCAATTAATCCTCTAGGAGTTGCAACTACTGTATTATTTAAAGTATGAGGATAATAATTCCCCTTTTCTCCTTTAACGCGAATGCCTAATCTTCTTGCCTGAGCATCGCCTAAAGTTGAACAGCTACATACCTCGAAGTATTTCCTTTGTCTTGGACTCCAAGCTTCAATATCACAAGATTTTACTTTTAAGTCTGCTAAATCTCCACTGCAGCAATCAAGCTGTCTAACTGGAACATTCCAACTTCTAAATAAATCTACGCTTAATTTCCACATTTTATTATACCAGTTCATTGAATCTTCAGGTTCACATAGAACAATCATTTCTTGTTTTTCAAATTGATGTACACGATATAATCCTCTTTCTTCCAAACCATGAGAACCTATTTCTTTTCTAAAACATGGAGAATATGATGTCATAGTGATTGGGAGTTCCTCTTTTTTTATGATTTGACCTTTAAATCTTCCAATCATTGAATGCTCTGAAGTACCAATTAAATATAAATCTTCACCTTCTATTTTGTACATCATTGCATCCATTTCCTCGAAACTCATAACGCCAGTAACAACATCACTACGAATCATAAATGGAGGTATGGCATATGTGAAACCATTATTTATCATATAATCTCTTGCACAAGCAAGCATTGCTTCATGAAGTCTTGCAATATCTCCAATTAAATAGTAGAAACCAACTCCACTAGTACGACCTGCAGATTCTTTATCCATACCATTTAATCTTTCAATTATATCTGCGTGATAAGGAATTTCGTAATCAGGAACCTTTGGTTCACCAAACCTCTGAACTTCAACATTCTCAGAATCATCCTTTCCAATAGGAACAGATGGATCTATAATATTTGGTATTTTCATCATTCTTTCTTCAATCTGACTTGCATATTCTTCTTCTAGCTTTTCATTTTCTACGAGTTCATCGTTAATAGCTCTAACTTCAAGCTTTATTTTTTCAGCTGCATCTTTTTGACCTTGCTTCATTAAACTACCCACTTGGTCACTTAATGATTTACGTTTTGCACGAAGTTCATCTCCATGCAATTTAGCTGCTCTATTTTTGGCATCAAGCTCAATTACTTCATCAACTAATGGAAGCTTTTGATTTTGAAATTTGTTTTTGATGTTTTCTCTAACAACATCAGGATTTTCTCTTAAAAATTTAATGTCTAACATAAAATCGTCTCCTTTTATTTATTTTGTATATAATCTTTCTCGATATCTTTGGCTAATTCAAATCTATATTTTTGACCAGTTATGTTATCTGGACGAGAACTATCAATTTCCTCTAGGAACATTTTTTCACATCTTACCCAAATTTTGGAATCGGTTCTATCATAAATAGGTTTATAAACAACCATCCTTTCCTTAGTTTCGGAATCTAGGGCTACATTTTCAACAAAGTAATAGTTTCCCTTAAAATGACGATACACTTTTCCAATTTTAACCTTATTCTCCATAATATTACTCCTTTATATAAAATGTCACCCTTATGCAACCATAGGGGTGACATTAAACTGTTTTCATCAACCACAGTCTCTCTAATAAAATTTAGATTGCTACTAATCTTTTATCAAACGCTTATAAATATTATGTACATTATTATATTACAAATTTAGGAAAAAGTAAATAAAATTCATGAAAATGTTAAAAATAACAATAAATATCGATAGGAGGAATTCCCTATGAATCTAACAATAGAGATAGCCAAATTTACTCTATTGTCATTAGGAATAGTAATTATTGCTAAATATTTATTGGTGCCAGTATTAAGAAAAATATCCCAAATATTAAATTTAGGGCCAAAAGCATCTGGAAATATTGCAGGTTTTGCAACTTCAGTACCAGAATTACTAACCGTAGCTTTTTCAGCAGCAGCAGGATTTATTGGTACAAGCGTATATAATATATTAAGCTCAAACGTTATAAATTCGATACAATATATTTTCTCCATTTATTTAAATAAAAATCAGAAATTTTTAAATAATAAAGCAATAAAAATAGATTTGATTTTAGTGCTAGTTACTATTTTAATTCCAATAGGACTGCTTACCTTTCATATTAGCATGGATACTAATATTGTAATTATTTTTGTCTTACTATTGGCTCTGTTCTACTATATAAATTACAATGCACATAAATTGTATTTGGAAAAAGAAGACAAAGAAATCTTACAAGAAGAGATAGAAGAAGAAAAGAAGGAATATAGATTTAAAAGAAAAAATAAAAAGATGGTAATCCTATATTGGATATATTTAATTTTAATAGCAATTTCGTTATATGTAATAGGCGAATTACTAAGTGCTAGTTTGACGAATTTAAGTAATTTATTTGGATTACCTGAATTCTTACTTGGAATTTTATTAGGTGTAATAACAAGTATTCCTGAATTAATAACTTTTATTGAAGCACAAAGAAAAGAGAAACAAAAGAGGAATGATGAAGCAAACAAATTAGGAGTTATTGAAGCTACTAATAATTTATTAACATCAAATATATTAAATATATTTGCCATACAATCATTAGGAATAATAATTTATACAATATTTGGCTAGAAATGAATAATTTAGAAATTCCATAATATAATAATTATAATACACAAACTAGAGGGGAGCATGAAAATGTGGAATAAGCCAGAAGATAAGGACAAAGATTTAATTATTAATATATTAAAAACGAAAATGGAATTAAATATAAATATAAAAAATTATGAATATGCAGAAAAAGATCAGATAGATTACTTCTTATATCAGATAAAAGCCAATCAAGCAAAATTAGACTATTTAATCAAGAAAGCGAAAGAAAATAAAGTTGAACTAAAAAACATAGAAAAAATAAAATATGAAGCATAGTAAAAGTAATATTTGTCCATGTTTGCACATACAATATCATAACATAGAAAAAAGCGGGGGAAAATATGGATATAAAAATATTATTAATATATGTAGCCTGCATAATAGGTATAATGATTATAGGCAAAATATTCATCATACCGATAAAAATAATCATTAAGTTAATAATAAATTCAATATTAGGAGCAATTTTACTATATTTAATAAATTTAATAGGAGTTATGTGGGGATTACATATCGGAATTAATCTAATAACAGTAATTATTGTTGGGGTACTTGGAATACCCGGAGCAATACTACTAGCAATATTGTCAATATTCTTATAAAATAAAAATATTGTACTATAATTATTAAAATGATAAAATTATAGTACAATATTTTTGTGAATTTTATTCTACTGTTACCGATTTTGCTTAGTATCATGGTTTATCAACATCTAAACCTTTATTTTTAGATATGTAATAAGCTAAAAGTTGAAGCGGAATTACCGAAAGTATAGGAGAAACTAATTCATTTGTTTCGGGGATATTTATTACATAGCTAAAATTGCTGTTAGGTAAAATTTGATTTGAAATTATTAATGTTTTAGCTCCTCTTGTTATTACTTCTTGCATATTACTAATTGATTTTTCTACAAGTTCTTTATTTGTTATTATTCCTATAACAGTAACACCATTTTCAATCAATGCAATTGGACCATGTTTTAGTTCGCCTGCAGCATATGCTTCCGAGTGGATGTATGAAATTTCTTTTAACTTTAAAGAACCTTCTAAAGCTACATCATAATCAGTTGCTCTTCCTAAAAAGAATATATCTTTTTGAGTATACACTTTAGCTGCAAAAGTTTTTACTTCAGAGCTTTTATCAAGAACTGCTTCAATTTTAGAAGGCAAATCTAAAATATTGGATTTTAACTCTTCGATTTTATCTGTAGGATATGAGCCTAGAAGTTCTGCAAAGTGCATTCCTAATATAGCAAGTAGACATACCTGAGAGGTATATGCTTTTGTCGAAGCAACTGCAATTTCTGGACCTGCATGAGTATAAATTGTATAATCTGCTTCCCTTGTTATAGTACTTCCAATAACGTTTGAAATAGCAAGAGTTTTTGCTCCTTTTGATTTTGAAAGTCTTAATGCGGCTAGAGTATCAGCGGTTTCTCCAGACTGACTTACAAAAATACATAATGTTTTTGTATCAATAATTGGTTCTCTGTATCTGTATTCTGAAGCGATATCAACTTCTGTAGGAATTCTACAAAGTTTTTCAAATATATTTTTACCGACCAATCCAGCATACATAGCTGTTCCACAAGCAACTATGAATATTTTATTTACAGATTGAAGATATTCTTTTGAAATATCAATATCATCAAAGCTACAAGGTTCTCCAAGTTTAAATCTTGAGCCTATTGTTTCACGAATTGCTGTTGGTTGTTCAAATATTTCCTTCAACATATAATCCTCAAATCCATTTTTGTCGGCAGAAGATGCGTCCCACTCGATATTTTTAACTTCTTTATTATGAATAGTTAAATTTGAGTCATAAAAGTTGATTTTATCTTTATAAACTACAGCAAATTCATTATCATTTAAGAGATAAAAGTTTTTTGTATATCTCAAAACTGCTGGGATATCTGAAGCGATGAAATTCTCGCCACATCCTTTACCAATTACCAAAGGACTATCTTTTCTAACAGCTATTATAACATCTGGATACAAAGAAGAAATTATTTCTAAAGCATAACTTCCTTTTAAATCAGATACTGCATTTTTTACAGCTCTTAAGAACTTTGACATATCATTTGAAGATTTGTCACTTGAAAAATAATGATGTATTAAATTAGGAATAACCTCAGTATCAGTCTGAGATGAGAAAGAATAACCGTTATCAGTTAAAAACTTTCTTAATTCTGTATAGTTTTCTATTATCCCATTATGAACAACTGCAAAGGTGTTACTATTATCCATATGAGGATGAGCATTTTCCTTTGATGGTTTACCATGAGTTGCCCATCTTGTATGAGCAATACCAACAGTACCAGATAAAGTATCTATTCCAGGAAGATTTTCTAAATTAGCAACTCTTCCTTTTTCTTTCATAATTTTAATTTTATTACTTTCAATGGTAGCAATTCCTGCTGAATCATAACCTCTGTATTCAAGGCTTAAAAGTCCATTAATTAAAATTTCTTTTGCTTGTTGTTTTCCTATATAACCTACTATTCCACACATAAAAACCTCCTTTAAAATATTTGTGCGTCACAAAATATACCGTATGTATAATGCATATGGTTTAAAGAAAGTTATTCAAAATATTCAGATTACACGTATTTAATCTCTGTTATCTAATATCACTATTAGTTTTTAAATAAACACTTATGACAGTAATCATGCCAAGAAGCACCCGCCGAATCTTTCGATAAACTTCTTCCTCGTCAACAACAAATGTTGTCCTGGCGCTTAAAATAAAACTCCTTTCTTAAATATTATAAATATTTTAAAAACTTTATCTACAGTATAATATACATCTATATAAAAAAAGTTGCAAGATAAAATAAAGCATTGAACAAAAAATAAATAGTATGATATAATAAAATGTAGAGGAAATAAATATGTTTGATATAGAAGCGGAACTAAAAAAATAGCCTAAAAAACCTGGGGTATATATTATGAATGACAAAAATGACAAAATTAAATATGGTGGAAAAGCAGTTGTTTTGAGAAACAGAGTTAGGCAATACTTTAGAAAAAATAAAAAAACTAAAAGAATTCAAAATATGGTTGCTAATGTAGACCATTTTGAATATATAGTATGTGATAACGAGGCAGAGGCTTTAATATTAGAGTGTAATCTAATAAAAAAGAACATGCCTAAATTTAACGTGCTTCTAAAAGATGACAAAACATACCCATATATAAAGATAAATGTTAAAGCGGATTATCCAGATTTATATATAACAAGAAGAATAATGAATGATGGAGCAAAATACTTTGGCCCTTATGCTAATGCAGGGAGTGCAAAAGAGATGATCGAATTCATTAAATCTAGATACAAAATAAGACAATGTAGAAGCTTTAAATATAAAGATAGACCATGTCTAAATTACCATATAAAAAAATGTATGGCACCATGCATGGGATATGTAACCAAAGAAGAATATAGAAAACAAATAAATGAAATAATATCGATTTTAGAGGGAAAAACGGAAGAAATAAAAAAAGAACTTGAAATAGAGATGCAGGAAGCTTCAAAGAAAATGGAATATGAAAAAGCGCAAGAACTAAGAGATAAAATATATGCGATAGAAAGAATATCTCAAAGACAGAAAGTTTCAAACATCTCAGAAAACGACATCGATGTAATAGGATTAGCGAGAAAAGATGATGAAGTATGTATTGAAATGTTTTATGTAAGAAACAGTAAAATGATAGGAAGAAATCATTATATTTTTAAAGGACTAGAAGATGAAGAAGATTGCGAGATAATATCAAGTTTTATTAAACAATACTACATGGGAAAACAAATCATGCCAAATAAAATAATGATAAAACAAGATATAGAAGATAAAAATGCAATTGAAATGTGGCTAACGGAGCAGGCCAATAGAAAGGTTGAAATAAAAACTCCTCAAAAAGGGGAGAAGCTTAAATTTGTAGAGATGGCAGAAAATAATGCATTGATTACATTACAAAATAAAGAAAAGGAGAAATACAATATTTTAGCAGAATTAAAACAAGTACTAGGACTAGACAAGCTACCAAGGAAAATAGAATGTTATGACATATCAAATTTATCTGGAACAAATATGGTTGCTGGAATGTGTGTGATGCAAGATGGTATTATAAAAAAGAATTTATCAAGAAGATTCAAAATAAAAGATGTAATAGGGCAAGATGACCCTAAATGCATGGAAGAGGTTGTAACAAGAAGACTAAGACACTCTATTGATATTCTGAATGAGGATAAATCAAACGGATTTGGTGAACTTCCAGATGTAATATTGGCTGATGGAGGAATAACTCAAATAAGGGCAACAGAGCAGGCAATAAAAAATATAAACAAAGAAATAGAAGAAAAAGCTAGAGAAAAGGGCATAGAATTAACGCTGAAGGATAAAGTAAATATTGCAGTTTTTGGTATGGTAAAAAATGATAAACATCAAACAAGAGCTCTAATGAATGACAAAAGAGAAGAACTCGAAATATCAGAGACATTATTAAACACAATAACAATGTTTCAAGATGCAGTACACGATACTGCTATTGGATACCATAAAAAGTTGAGGAACGAAGAGGTAACAAAATCTGCTCTTGACGAAATAAAGGGAATAGGAACTGTGAAAAAAGTAGAGTTGCTAAAAAAATATGGAAGCATAGAAAAAATAGCTGAAGCACCAGCAGAAGAAATAGCTACTCTAAAAGGAATTAATTTAGCACTGGCAAATGAAATAAAAAGACAATTAGCAAAAAGATAATGAAATGCAATTACAAATCATTGAAAATGGTATGTAATTGCATTTTATTATTATTCGTCAAATACAAAACTTATTTCTGCATCATATAACTGTAATTTACTAATTCGTTTACTTCTCAGCTCTGTACGTTTAATACTTAATGTTTCAACCATATCCCACATAAATACCCAGCCAGATATTATGCAAAACTCAGAGGCAAATTCAGGAATGTACCCAGATAAATTGTTAAAAACAAATGATAAGAATATAAAAAATGTACCTATCAAAAATAAAACCATTGCTTTACGGGTTTCCTTTCTGATTTCATAATCTATGTCGTCAACATCACTCCCATAATTGTTTTTAAATACTTTTCGTATTCTATTTTGTTGCTTTTCAGAAATCTCATCATGATAATGAATCTCTAAAACTATATCAGTATTTACTGGAATTAAATAAGCTACTTCCTCAATATAATCAAAAACTTCATCGGAAAGGTCTAATTTCAGATAATCGTTTTTCATATAAAGTTCATTTAGTTTAGAAACTTTAATTGGAATAACAGCTTTCCCATCCTTCATATAATTTTTTTCAATAAAATCCTTTTCAATATACCTGATTTTATTATTATTCCTATAATGTTTACT
>CAMGAZ010000029.1 GCA_946008205.1 uncultured Clostridium sp.
GTTTAGGTTTATACTACATTATATTTAGTTTCTAATTATTGTTCTTATGTTATTTTTATAAATTTTTTTTTATGTTGGGGGCAAAAGAAAATTGATAGTTCTTTAACAATAGGAATAAGGTATCATTTGGTTATTGATAAAAAGCCATCTTTAAACTTGTGCTTGTTAGATATGTATAAACTTGTTAAAGATAAAAAAATTGTTAGATATGAGTTTGTAGAAAAAGGTGCAGCTGCGCCATCATTACCAGAAGGTTTTAAAGACGCAACAGAAGAAAAAGAAGGTTGGATAAAAGTATGTAGCGCTTGTGACTTAGAATGGGCGGATTGGCGCGAAGAACTTTATCGGCGCGCGTTGGTAAATTATCAAGATTCTAGTTATACGCGCAATACCTATGACGAAGAACTTTTAGCTGAATGGCGCAAACTTTATGACCCAGATAATAAGGATTGGATAGAGACGACTGATAATAAGCGCAAGGGATGGAATCCGAATGTATATAATGATCCCGCATCTCTACAATATTGGCTCGACTTCATTGACTCTTCTGCTCCTATAGGTAGGTATAGTGTATCTGAGATCGGGCGCCGCGCGAAGATTAATAATGTCAATACTATTTCACTTTTGTATCAAACTGAAGTTCCAGACGTTATTTATGTATTAAATGATGGCAACAATCAAGCAGAAATTGATGAAGCAAAGAAAAATTTTGTATTATATGGACAAAAATATTGTTTATATACTCCACAACAAGAAAATTATTTCTTAACATCTACTACAAGCGCGACTGCGTTTGAAAACATAAGAGAATCTCTTTATCAGAATTTGGTTTATAATACTTCAATTTCAATTAATTGCGCGCCGATTTATTATTTAGAGCCAAACATCTTGATAAAAGTTAGTGATAAATTAAGTAATATAGATGGGGATTATGTTATATCCCAATTCAGTTTGCCTCTTGCGTATAATGGAACTATGTCTATTACCGCACAAGAAGCGCTGATTAGAGTATAGGAGGTAAAGGAATAATGGCAGTACCAAATCAAATTGTGTACCGGCTAGAAGATTATAGGGTTGAAGGTGGTTATATAACAACGCCTTCGGGCATAAATATCCACAAAGAAATAGTTTCTCAAATGAAAATGGGTAACTTTAGTAAGTTAGGGATACAAGCCCCACAGGGCACAAAATTTCAAATTAATGGAATTTCAATTATGATGGGAAGAACTGGTATATATGAATTGGATGAAGATGTTCAAGTAGCCACGTTGGTTTTTGAAGAAGTACCTAACTATGAAAAAGATGATGAAAAAACTGGAATAGCTTTATCAGAAGGTATTTCATTAATGAAAGAAGCCAAAGAGCTTTATAATACCTACATTATTAAAGATGCAGAAACTAATATTGAGAAATATCCTGGCAATGTAGATGAAGATAAAAACTTTACAACTCAATATTGGCTTGATTACCAAAAAGTTATGACTGGTGGAACACTTTCAAATGGAACTGTAATTACAACTGGATATAATACATTAATAGAAAATGCAAGAAGCCAGCTGCTGCAAGGCGCGAACGGTATTTATGTTGCAAATGGAACGAAAGAACTTAATAATGTTATTATAGACTTTTTAACAGAGGAAGGAGGCAGTAGTAACTAATGGATATGAGCTTTTATGGCGGTAAACAAGGAAAAAGTTTTAGAATATCTAAAGTTTTTCAAAATAAAGCCGAATTAATTAGAGATTTAAACGCTCGTTGGAATTCAAGTATTGGTATTAATGAATTAGTATTTATTAACTATGGAAATCCGGGAAATAAAGATATAGTAGTTCATACAGGAGAAATCATTGAGATAGATGGTCAAAAACTTCCGCCTGCACCAAAGGATTTAACTTTATTTGAAAAAAATAGATTCATAGATTTTAATTATGAGTTTTCGGTTTATGATGAAGAACAAGGACAGTATGTAACCAAAGCTGATGGTAAGTTATTTAATACTACTGTTTGGCAGAAGATTTATAAAGATGATATTCCAATTAAAACAGACACTAAAATTGACCCAATCAAAGGGATAGATAGATATATGATTTCTGATGATTTTGGTGTTGGTTACGAACTTGTAGCTTGTTTAACTGGAAATACGCCAGAGATTTCAGTAGAAAGTTCTTGGATTTATACGGACCAAGAGCCAAGAGCATATTTGAATAAAGAAAAATATGATGCTGAAAAACCTTTAATTCATTTTGATTTACCTAAAGGAATAACTTTGCTTTATGGACCTGAATTAACAAATCGGAATGCAACAGAGTTAAGACTTGATGTAACAGAAAAATTTGGAACTGGTGACTATTACATAAATAATACAAATGGAAATACTTATTTATGTACTGCAGTTGGCGCGCAAGTAAATGGGAAAAAAATATATACAGTTAAATATGTTGCAACATTAGCAAGAGAAGTTGATGAAGTTACTATTGAATCTGTAAATCCATATGTATCTGTTGATGGTTCTTGGAAGCAGCAAAACGCGGGTGTCCAGAATACTATAAATGATGAAACTTGGAATATAAAATTCACCTTACCAAAATTACCAACTCTTTCTACTTCTGTAAGCGAATTATTATCGCCAGCAAATCGACAGAGAATTACAGTAACTGGCGCGATAAAAGATGAGAATACTTACAACTTTGCTTTTGCTCTTGCGAAACCATCGGTTTGGTTAAATGGCGCAGACGCTCCGGAAAATGCAGTTACTGGAGAAGATGGTGATTATTATTTAAATACTGAGACACAAGATGTTTCTTTTAAAAATAATGGTGCTTGGAACTTAGTGACTAATATTAAAGGTGCTCAAGGTATTCAAGGTGTTAAAGGAGATAATGTTGCTATTGTAAATAGTTTTGATTTTGTTTATGATGCAACAGTTACAGGTTATGTAAAAGTAGAAGGCGCAGAAAATACTTATAGAGGTAACTTAGACCCAAATTCAACAGTAGATTTAGTAAAATTTGGTGAAATTGCTGTAGAAGTTAATGGTAATAAGCAACCAAAATCTTCTGATTTATTTAATCTTAATTATACCAATATAGAAGGTGAAGAAAATGCATATTGGTTGTTTAAATTAACTAATGATAGTAGTAATAATAAGTGGAGTTCTATGAGGGTTACTGGTAATGCTGGTTCTCTTGCGATTTTACTTATGAATGAATTTGATGCAGAAAATAGGTCTGATAAAACTTATACCACTGGATATATTAATAATAAATTTACAGAAGAAGAAGCAAAAGTAGATGAAAAATTTAGTAATTTTACGATAGATAACATGATTACTACTGCGGCAGCTGTCGCTCCCAAAGGTGGAGAATTTACCTTTGACATAGGTGAAGGTATTATTAAAGCAGACCAAAAAGTTATTTTTAATGTTACTAAAGATGATGATACAGTATTTGATACTGCTTTTTCAAATATACAAAAACAAATAAATGATTTTAAAAATGCGACCATAGATATTGCACACGGCGGAACTGGTGGTACGACCGCAGAGCAAGCGCGCACGAATCTTGGAGTATATAGTAAAACAGAAGTTTATAATAAGGCTGAAATTAATACAAAGGAAACTGCTTTACAAGAAAGCATAAGTAACGTTGAGGATAAAGCAGTTAGGGCACAAACCGCAGCGGAAAGCGCGACAACTATAGCTTTGAACTTTACGATTCCTTTAAAGAGTTCTGGTACTGGGACTTGGACTACGGTAGAAGGAAAAACGAGAGTTGTTTTAAATATAGAACATGGTTTTACAGATGCTAATAAACAACCTATGGTTGTTTGCAAAGATAGTGAAGATGAACCTTACCAGAAGATAGAAGAAATTACTTTTGATACTGGAAATATTTCTATTATTATGAGCGAAGAAAATAAAGTAGCGATTAATTTGTTTGCTTTCTATCCACAATAAAAAAAATCCCCTCTACTATATTGGTAGAGGGGATTTTTTATTTTATTCCTTCAAGATAAAATCTTATATTTAAATCTATATAATCGTCTCTATTAATTTGTCTTACTTCAGTATAAAATCTGCAATTAGAACAAGAACTAAGTGAATAAGTTTTGGTATCGTTTATAGGAGCGATATAATATTCTTGATTAGACATATAAAGGAAAAAAGTACTATGTATATTTTTTGAAAAGGTGAAAGATTTTTTATATTCTGTTGTGTCTCCTTTGTCAATAAGTAAATTATAGATAACAAACCGTCCTATGTTATCAAACTCAAATGTAATATCCGCCCAAACCTGTCCAGACTTATATCCAGCCATTTTAGTAGAGCAACTTCCATCATATATTCCAAGATTTATATAGTTATAATTTTTCATTTTTTCAATGGGTAAGACAAGTTCAGAAAAAAGACTCTTAGAATGACTCTGCAATGGATCCATATTAAGAGTTATTGGGTCAGAAATAAAAAAAATTTCTTTTTTTAAACTTTCTTTACTATTATTTTGACCTAGTAAAATTCCATTTGTTGCCATAGCGTAATCTCCTTATGTTAGAAATATACAGAATAAAAATATTAAATAAAAAAATTGTCTAAAGAAAAAAGTGAAAATTGTATTATTCCTTCAGTATTTTTTTTAAAACCAATTCCAACCCCAGTGTTTGTTGCCCCATGACTTAAAGAACTACTATTAGATAGATTTATTAGATAATAGCTAAAAGAATTATATTTGCAATAAATATAAGTCATATTTGTGTCCAAGTCAAAAGTGTCCTCATTAACCCAACCATACTGATTCATTCTTTTTCCTTCTAAAACAGGGGCTCCAGAAATAATTTTAAAATCTAATATTAAGAAGTCTTTATCTATAGGAATTTCAGAGTCGTAAAAAAGCATAACGTAATTATTTTGAATGATTGAAGAATCTAGAATGATTTTTTTTTCTAACATCCAATTTTTTTGTATATTATTGTTACTTTTCCCAAGTAAAATACCATTAACTGCCATAAAACCTCCTTGTCTTTTTACAATATAATAAAATTAGTAAAATTTTTTGGACAAAAATAGCTCAAGCTACTGAGCATGTTTTTATAATATATAGAGATATAGAATATCTTGTGCCGGTAAGGGATAACTATATCTCTTACCAATTTTTTTATAATTTTTATAGTTTACAAATGAAAATTTACACTTTTTTACATTTCAAAAAAGTGTGGGTTTTTAAGACTGATAGAAAGGAGAATTATATGAGTGTAAATGGAATTTTGCTTGGACAAAATAATAATAATAATAATAATAAGTTAGTAGTTCAAAAAAAGGGGAATTTTATAGTAGAATACCCTTTTGAAAAGTCTTATGATTTTTTATTTGATTGGGAATATGGAGATATAAATAATCTAAATAAAATTCTTTATTGTACATCAGATAAAAAATTTTTTTTAACCTCTCAAAATGATGTGTCAAATAAAATTCAAGTTATCAATCCTAATACTGATTTAGGCAAAACTTGTAATGGAATATTTTGGCTTTACTCAAAGTCTGGTAAAAATGGAGTTTGGATAAATCTTTCAAACTCTTCTATTAGTAAAAATAGCCAACAATATACTTTTCATTATTCCAAAAATGATGGAAAATCTTGGGAGAAAATAGATTATACTTTTCCTAATTTAACGAATGTTACAAGCAAGAGTCGTTATACATACGTTTGTGGCGGACAATCTTATAATAAAAAAAATATTTACTTACTTTTTCAAACTTATTACAATTCTTCTTCTTCCAATTATTCTATGATATTCAAAATAAATTTAACAGATATGGAAGAGATAGAAGTTAGTGAAGTATCTGGATTAAAACATGCATATTTTTCTTCTACATATGGTACAGCTGACCAACCTCGCAATTATTTTAGAGGGTATTCTATAAATACTTGTTTTGATTGTAATACTGGGACTTTTCAATCCTGTCATTGTCCTTTAGGGAATTCTTCAATTACTCTAGAATACCAAATGGAAAAAGGATACGATCTATTCTTTGGAGGTAATAAAATAGATAGTGAAACTGAAGAAGGCATGTTATATGGAAAATATTATTTCTATAGAGGAAAAATAAATGATATTACGGGTTCAGTAATTAAAGTGATTTCTCCCCAGGGAAAAATTTTCTCTACCACTTTATCCGATTATCCTAATTTTAATTCAGATTATCCTCCTTCTTTACAAAGTATATATCAAGAAACATTAGATGAATATAACAGCGATTATATTATAACTACTTATGGAAAATGTAGTTGGGCTAAAAGATTAAATTTTTATAATTTATATATCGAAGAGAATAATAGTTTAAATTCTTTAGGGTCTTTTCCAACTACCTCTTTTTATCCCGGAACAAATAATCTTTAAATTATTAAGTTATAATCCTACAATATTTTAATTGTTAATTATTACCATTTTAATTAAATAAAAAAACGTGTTATAATAAAATAAAAAGATTAATGAAAGAAAGGTACTATAATGGAAATCTATGGATATGCAAGAGTAAGTAGTCATGAACAGAAATTAGATAGACAATTAAAAGCTCTGTCTGATGCGGGAGTGGCTGAAGATCATGTATTTAGTGATAAAGCCTCAGGCAAGGATTTTAATCGTCCGTCTTACCAAAGACTCATGAAGGTAATTAAAGAAGGTGACACTCTAGTCATAAAATCTTTAGACAGGCTCTCGCGCCATTATGAGGAAGCGCTGCAAATGTGGTCAGAATTAATTCAAAAGCGCCATATTCAAATAAAAGTAATTGATACGCCTTTTCTTAATACTAATAATGAACTTGGAGAAATGGGAATATTTATTAATAATCTTATAGTAAATGTCTTGTTTTTTAGTGCTGAACAAGAGCGAAAATTTATTAAACAGCGTCAAGCTGAGGGTATTGCAATAGCGAAAGAAAAAGGAGTAGCATTTGGGCGTCCAACTAAAAAACTCCCAGAAAACTTTCCAATGATTTATAATCTTTGGAAAGAAGGCTATCCAATCACTGCGCTCTTGCAGTTTGCCGATGGTTACTGTTATAGCACTTTGCGTAATATGTTAAAAGACCCAAAAAAATATGGCGCTGATTTGGACAAATTATTATAATCTTATTAATGGATTTTTTATTTCTTATATAAAGGAGGAATAAATTCCATGGAACAATATATATACCAAATTATTGAAGCGCTGTGCGCGATTCTCGGCATTGTACTCATTC
The DNA here is from genome assembly GCA_946008205.1 of uncultured Clostridium sp. Taxonomy (GTDB): domain Bacteria; phylum Bacillota; class Clostridia; order TANB77; family CAG-508; genus CAG-245. Next base: position 7,238 of record CAMGAZ010000029.1, read on the forward strand.
GTCTTTTGCATAATTTTGCTACAAAGGCTAAACAAGAGGTAAAGAATGAAAAAGCTAGTTTCTACATAGACTTGTTAGAAAAATCTATTCAAGATGCGGTTTCCGCTACGAACCAGACCTATGTAGATGCACTCAAGGAGCAAGGTAAATTTGACGAAAGTGCGCAGAAGTTTGCCTTTAACAAAACTAAGAAAGCAGTTATGGATGTTTTAGGCGAAAATGGTCAGAAAATACTGGGAGCCGCAATAAAAGATTTAGATGCTTATATAGATGCTAAAATCGAAGCTGCGGTTAAAGAAGAAAAAATATTTACAAAATAAGAAAAAGGGTAGTAACATAAGTTACTACCCTTTGTTTTTTTTATGTGATTCTTGAGAAAATTTTATTAGCTTGAGCTATGATTTCAAATCCATACGTGGCTATTAGATCAGCAATAAACTCTTCTAGTTCTGCACTCATAGCGACATTATAACTAAACATCGCAGCATGAGTAATCTCATGAGCTAGAACTTTCCATGTTAAAGCTTCGTCTAAGTTATCTACGATATAAATACCCTTAGTTTGCCAGTCACACGCGCCTATAGTCCAAGTTCCGTCTGGCTGGCGCATTTCAGGATGATTGGGAGATACAAGATATATCTCCCATTTAACATTATTAATCTTTATCAAATTCTATTCACAAGACCTGCCATCTTATTCCTTAATAAATCTTTTTCCTCTTGCGATAAATCATTTATCATTTCTACTATGTCTTGAGTTAAATCATTTATATACTTATCTAATTCTTTCATTTTTGTTTCTTTATCTAAATGACCTTCGCGCGCTTCAATATAGCCTTTTCTTGAAAGACCACTTCTACCTTCGCGCGAATCCCGTTTCATGGTCGGTACCTTAGTCTCACGATATGGACCTATAGCATCGTCATACTCAGAATAGCGTCCGGAGTTCGTTCTAGTTCCGCGCCCATCGTGATAGTACATTCTATAAGGCTCGTTTTGTTCATATCTGTCTCTATCGTACATTGGATTAGGATAATATGGAAGCTCTCTAAAATAGCGTCTTTTTCCATGCTCATCTTTCTCTTCCATTGCTTCTACTATTGTATGATAATAACAAGCTTCTTCAAGGTCTTTAATCATATCTACGACTTCGCCCATTTCGTGCGCGTCTACATTACCAAGATCTCCAATCTGACCCTGAACTGCAGCGATTAAAGTCTTTTTTATTGTCTTTAAACCTTCCATATTATGCCACCCTTTCTACAATTAAATTTGCATTTTGAATGTCTATATTTACTCCACTAAGATTTTTAATACTTATAGAATAATTATCTCCGCGAGGAACATTTAAAAACATACTTGAGAATACATTAAAATAATCTCCAACTGCGGCAGGTGTTACTATCATTGAAGTTGATGAAGCTGGTTCTCCATCTATTGCAAGAGCTAAGGTAATTGGTCCAACTGTTGCGCCCGTTGCAAGTGCTACATTTCCTCCAAATGAAATTCTAAAGCGGGAGCGGCACTGCTGTGTCACTCCTCTAAGATTAACTAACCCAGAGCCTTGCCTATGGATTATGCTACATGACCCCGGAACCGCAGTTGCTGTAAATAAAACGTTTCCGTTTGAAGCTACTGTTTGAACAGCATTAGCAGTTATTTCCATATACTACTCCTTTCTTATGCGAGCGCGCCAGTATTATAGTTGCAGCCGCATCCACCATAGTTATAATTATAAGAACCAGTATAAGGATTTGGTACTACATATGCTGGCATTGCAGGTTTTGCGCCAAGCTGCTGTACAAGATAAGCGTTCTGAGCTTGCTGTGAAGCCGCGAACTTAAGTGACTGATTTTCTGCTGTGAGTGCGCTAAGTCTATCCTGAGTTAAGAAGTCGAGGATTGAACGAGTATTTGCGTTCTGATTATCAATTATGTCTCTTGCGCTATCTGTTACTGCTTGTCTAGTCTGACACTCTTGAGTCGCGAGATTGTAGTTAAGGTCTGAGAATCCTTGAGCTATCTGAGTTTTGCTGTCACAACAACATGCTGCCTGTTGAGCCGCCATGTTATTCAGCTGTGCAGTAATTGCATTTGTATTCTGCATATTTGCAACAGTGTTAGAATTAATAGACTGTAAAATATCATAATCGCCATTAGTGATAGTATTCTGAACAGTATTAAAACCTTGGCAAAGTGAACTTTGTAAAGCCGCAGTATTATTCGCGCGAGCTAGTGCAGCACTAGCAAAACCTTCTGATGTACCAGTAAATCCCGTTTCTACTGCACGAGCCAGATTAGCGAAATTACTTTCTTCACAGAGGTCAGCTCTAGTAAGTGCGCCCTGGAATGCTGGAGAATTTGCTGTACCTCCTCCAAAACCGCCTCTACCAAAGCCATCGCCATAACCGAAACCGCCCCAACAGAACATGAGGATAAGTATCAGCCACCATCCATCGCCGCCCCAACCTGAGTCTCTGTTACCATAACCACCAGTAGCCGCAGCGATATCTGCTAAACTATAACCATTAGTATTACCGTTAAACATAAATTTCTCCTATCTACGGAGCATTTCTTTCAATTCTGAGCTTGCCTTATCAAAATCCAATCCTTTGGCTTGATACATATTTCTTACAATTTGCTCCATATCGTTTGTTTTATGGGAATTTGCAAGAGCTAAGAAATTTTGAGCCATTGGATTCTGAGACGCGCTTTGCTGTAGCATGCTCATTACAATTTGCTGTGGATTCGCCCCGTTTTTCAGTTGCATTATAACTTTTAGTCTAGGGTCCATCTGCATATTATTCATTCTTTTCCTCCTTTAAAAATTAATATCTAAAGGCTTCACGGCAGGTTGCTCAGGCGTAGGGGTTGGTTCTTCTACAGGCGGAATTTGCTGATTTTGCTGCAAAAGCGCGGTTAGCTTAGATATAACGTTATTGAATTCTTCTCTTGTAATATAATCTCCTTCTGAGAATTCAAAGTTGTTAGGAATCTCTTTTAATACATACATTTTAAGTGGCGCAGTTCCGTCCATCTGAAATTGTTTAGTGTAAATGCGGTTATTAGCTAAATCTGGGAAATAGTTAATTACACCATCAAAGTCTATGGCGATTGCTCGCGCCTCTTCTATAGAAGATACCGGTCTACCCTTTAAACCTGTCGGAGGAGCATTATAAATTGGCGCTCTAGGTGGGATATTTATCCCTTGCGCGCCGGGGTAATAATTATTGTTATTCAACACAATTCTCCTTTCTTGGAATTTATATTATACTTTAAACCCCTTCATTAGTTATAAAAAATATAAGAAGATGATTGCGAATATTCGTAACTGTAATTTCCGACAAAATTCTACAAATTTCGACAAATTACTGCGCTCAGCCTGCTGGATTCGACAAATTGCTATACTCAGCTTACTGAATTCGACAAAACAGCAAAGGTAAAAAAGGTAAAAAAAAATAGAATCGCATTTAAGCGATTCTATTTTATAATTACCAATACTGAGATTGGATTTATCGGTTGGTGTCCTGCTATAAATTGAATTTTTCCTTCTTCTACTTTGCAAGCCATAATCAGACTGTATTCACGTTCATTTTCAGTACATTGTATTACTACAGATTCTGGGTCATTCACGCTAGCAATTTCTTCCTCGTATATCCAACGTGACTCGACCTCGGACCATTTATCCTTTTCTAAAGTGATTGGGAACATCTTCGCACCCATAGAAACCTGGATTAAAAGATCGTTAAGCTGTTCGCGCAATTCTGCTATGTCATTGATAGTTGCAATTTCATCAGCTTCTATTATTTCATCCTTTTGTACTATCGCATTTGCCGCAACCCCAACACGCTCAGTCTCAGACACATCGGCGTACATTAGGGCATTTTTTGCGCTGGCGCGCTGTAAATAAA
>CAMGAZ010000030.1 GCA_946008205.1 uncultured Clostridium sp.
ACTTTGTGCTATTATTATTGTAGATTGTTGTCGAATTTTGTTGCAGGAGGAAGTAAGATGAAATCAACTGGAATTGTTAGACGCGTAGATGAATTAGGTAGGATAGTTATTCCAATAGAATTACGAAATAAACTAAAAATAGCAGAAAAGGACCCTATTGAAATATACGTTGATGGTTCTTCAATTGTGTTAAAAAAGTATGAAGAAACTTGCGTTTTTTGTGGTAGTAATAAAAATGTTGTGGAATATAAGGAAAAATTAATTTGCACTAAATGTGCACAAAACATATCTACCATGTCGGATAATATAAAAAAATAATCAATAGTGATTAACACTATTGATTTATTGGCTGTTGACAAAGTTTGTAAAAATATTTTGTTAAACAGCCTTTTCTTTTTTTATTTATTCAAAAAATTCTTATATATAACGTCTTTTGGCACTTTGTTGTTTTTCGCAATTTTCTTAATTATTTCTTTCTTAGATAATCCACAGTCTACATAATGTTGATATTGTTCTTCTAAAGACATCTTATTAAGACTATCTATTTCTTTTTCTTTATTAGTCTTGCTATGCATCTCAAAAAGTATTATATATTCTCCTTTAACGTCATCTAGTAATTCTAGAATTTGTGATATATTTCCTCTTATGTAACCTTCATGAATTTTGGTAAGCTCTTTTGCTATTACTACTTCAATATCCCCAAACCTACTAAGCATCTCTTTTAGTGTTTTTGTTAGTCTGTGAGGAGCTTCGTAGAATATAACTGTTTTATTTTGGTTCTCTATATCTTCAAATTTCTCCTCTCTCAGTTTTTTGTCTAATGGTAGGAATCCATAAAAAGAAAATTCTCTAGTATTTAAGCCCGAGGCTATTAGAGCATTTATCAATGCACATGCACCTGGAATGGGAACTACCTCTATATTTTCTTTAATTGCTTCTTTCACTACTTCCTCTCCAGGATCGGAAATCCCCGGAGTTCCTGCATCTGTTATTAATCCAATATTTTTGTTATCCTTTAAAATTTTTATTAGTTCTTCTGTTTTTGTATCTTCGTTATGTCTATGGTAACTAATCAATGGTTTTGATATTCCTAAGTAATTCAATAGTTTTAGCGAATGTCTTGTGTCTTCAGCTGCTATTATGTCTACCTCTTCAAGTGTTTTTACTGCTCGATATGTTATATCTCCCAAATTTCCTATGGGTGTTGCTATTAAAAATAATTTTCCTGCCATTTTGGCTCATCCTCCATATTATTTTTGATTATATATATCTTTGATTTGTTCTGTATATTCCCCGTTTTTTTCATATATGCATAATGGTTTATCTATTTTTAGAAACTTCCTTCCTCCTTTTACTCCCTTTATTAGTATAATTGAAGCTCCTGCATTTTTATTTGGATATACTACACGTACTTCTTTTGGTTCTATCTTTTTTTCTCTCATTTTGCACATTATGTCTACTATGCGTTCTGGTTTATGAACTAAATATAATTCCCCTTTATCTTTTAAAAGTTCAGAAGAAACTGCTATAAAGTCTGATAGAGTAGCTTTTACTTCATGTCTGGATATAAGTTTCTTTTCATCTTCATTGGTTTTGCCTGTTCCAACTTCTTTATACGGTGGATTCATTACTACTACATCATATCGATTTTTCGATAGTAAATTCTCCTCAAATATTCTATTTATGTCAACCTTGCAAATTTTGAATTTATCTTCTAGTCCATTTAGTTTTATACTTCTTTTTGCCATTTCAGCCACATCTTCTTGAATTTCTACTCCTACAATTTCCTTGAGTCTAGTTTTTTTGCATAATAACAAACCTATAACACCACTACCAGTTCCCAAGTCAACAACTTTACTATTAGCTTTTATATTTTTGGCAAAATCTGATAAGAGAACACTGTCAATTCCAAAACAAAAACCATCATTATTTTGTATAATCTTCAATCCTTTGTATTGCAAGTCGTCTATTCTTTCATTTTCTCTTATTTCAAAATCTTCTTTCATATTTTATCCTAAAAATTTAATTATGTAAATAGTGAGGTTTTATAAATGTCTAATTCTAAAAGAATATTTAATCCTGATAAGCCCGTTTATTCTAAAAATTGTAATAATCAACATACTTGCAAAAAAAATTTTAAACATAATACTCTTGATTCTTTATTTTGTGTTGAGAATTTTTTATGTAACTCTCAAAAATTTTATTATTTGTATAGATTATTTTGTTTCTTTAAATAGCAAAGCAAAAGAGCTAATAGCTCTTTTGCTAGTCATTTCTTATAAAGTCCTGAGAAAATTCAACTGCACCATCTTTAAACGTCTGGTTTTCTTCTCCATTTATTAATATCCTGACAGAGTTTACTTCCGTAAGTTCCGTAACTGTGTTTACTATACTCTCTATTGTTTTTTCTTCCTCTTCCTTTCCTCCTTTGTGATTATCGATGAATTCGGATGAAAAATTTAACTTCAATACATCTCCACTCATATCAGCGCTTATTAGCATTGTTCCTTCTGGAATTGCTTTCTCATAACTATCATTTTTTGGTCCCTCTATAAGCATATTTACTATTGTTGTATATGGATCTGTAATTAATTCTTTTACATCAATTAATCTAGCTTCTGGTTCTACTTTTCTAGTAGTTTTATTAATAAAATATAGAGATATTATTGTTTGTCTTTCTTGTTCTTCCGAAATCTCCTCTTGTGGTTGATACTCCTCATATGTATCTTTCTTTTGTCTGCTGTTTACAAAATATATAATAATTACAGAAATTAATGAAACTATTATAATAAACAATATTAACCTTTTTATTTTCATTCTAATTTTCCCCCTTAAATTTTGTGTACTACTTTTCTTTGATAACATGTCTATTCATTTTCTCATTATTTAGAACTGCAATTAATTATTTATTTGCAATTTCACAAAAAATACACATTTATTCTCTTTCCTAATGATATCAAAAAGAAGCGTGTACCATATAGATAATATACGGTAAAATAAAACCTTTCCTATTTGACAAAACTCTTTTTTCAATATAAAATTAAACTAATTTTATAGAAAAATACATAAAGTTATTAAGGAGATAATTATATATGAAAAACTTATTGCATGTTGGACTTGATGTTGGTTCAACCACTGTAAAAGTTGTAGTAATGAATGGGTCTTTATCTACAATTTATACTAGCTATCAACGTCATAATTCAGATACAAAAAATACAGTATGCGCTGTTTTAGATAATCTTACGGAACGCTATCCAAATTCAGAGTTTACGATTGCCCTAACTGGTTCTGGAGCAATGTCTGCAGCTAATTTCTTGAATGTACCTTTTATACAGGAAGTTGTTTCTTGTAAAAGAGCAGTAGAAAAATATATACCTGCGACAGATGTCGTTATTGAGCTTGGTGGTGAGGACGCAAAAATAATATATTTTGGTAAATCTATTGAGCAACGAATGAATGGTACCTGTGCTGGCGGTACAGGAGCTTTCATCGATCAAATGGCTTCACTTCTAAATACCGATTCTGCAGGCTTGAATGAGTTAGCAAAAAAACATAAGATAATCTACCCTATAGCTTCTCGTTGTGGAGTATTTGCTAAAACTGATATACAACCACTAATAAATGAAGGGGCTGCGAAAGAAGATATTGCTGCTTCCATTTTTCAAGCAGTAGTTAATCAAACAATTAGTGGTCTTGCTTGTGGAAGACCTATACGTGGCAATGTTGCATTTCTAGGTGGTCCTTTAAATTATCTTTCTGAATTAAGAAACAGATTTATTGAAACACTTGGATTAACTGAAAAACATATTATAATCCCTGATGAAGCTCATTTACTGGTTGCAAAAGGTGCTGCTTTGGATTCTTTAGATATGGAACCAATCTCTGTTGAGAAAATGAAGGCTAAAATACAGATGTTAAGAAGCTCACATGACACAACAACTACCCCATTGAAACCGCTATTCGTAACACATGCCGAAAACCAAGAAATCCAACAACGCCAATCTAAAGATGTGGTGAAAAAATCAAATCTATCTGACTATCATGGGGATTGCTTTATTGGAATCGATGTTGGATCTACTACAACGAAACTAGTTGTGATTGATAATAATGCTACTTTATTATATTCTTTATACTCTAGTAATGAGGGGAATCCTCTGAAAAGTGTAATAGATATGTTAAAAAAGTTATATGCTGTACTTCCGTCTGACGTGACAATCCGCTATAGTGGAGTTACTGGCTATGGCGAGAGCTTAATAAAAACTGCACTTAGCGTTGATCTTAACGAAATAGAAACCATTGCGCATTACACAGCCGCCAAAAAATTCATGCCTAATGTTACTAGTATAGTTGATATTGGCGGACAAGATATGAAATACATAAAATTAAAAAATAATACTATAGATAATATTATGTTAAATGAAGCTTGTTCCTCTGGTTGCGGTTCTTTTATTGAAACCTTTGCCAAAAGTCTAGGACTGACTATCGATGAGTTTGTTGATTCTGCTATATCAGCACGAAATCCAGTGGATTTAGGTTCAAGATGTACAGTTTTTATGAATTCAAAAATTAAACAAGCCCAAAAAGAAGGTTACTCTGTTGGAGATATTTCAGCCGGACTTTCTTATTCCGTAATAAAAAATGCGATTCAAAAGGTTATGAAGATTAGAGATATGAAAGTATTAGGCTCTCATATCGTAGTACAAGGTGGAACGTTCTACAATGATGCAGTTCTTCGCGCATTTGAGCTATTAGTTGGGAGGAACGTTGTAAGGCCTGACATCGCTGGACTTATGGGGGCATATGGAGTAGCTCTTTTAGCTCAAGAACAATATGAGGCAAATAAGGATATGGAATACAAGTCTACCCTTGCTACTTTGGATGATATTAATAAACTAAAAGTCGAGTCATCACATATACGATGCAATAGTTGTGAAAATCATTGCCTGCTTACTATAAATAAATTTAGCAATGGAACAAAACACATATCTGGGAATAGGTGTGAAAAAGGTGCTGGCATAATTTCTGAAAATAAAGAATTGCCAAATCTTGTAAAATATAAATATCAAAGGATTTTTGACTATACGCCATTAGAGGAAAAAGACGCTCCTCGCGGAACCATTGGTATCCCTAGAGTTTTGAACATGTATGAGGATTATCCTTTCTGGTTTACTTTTTTAACTGAGCTTGGATTTAGGGTAATAATCTCTGAAAAAAGCAACAGAAAAACTTATGAAAAAGGTATGGAATCAATGCCTTCTGAATCTGTCTGCTACCCTGCAAAGTTATCACACGGACATGTCATTAGCTTAATAAAGCAGGGAATAAAAACCATTTTCTACCCTTGTATACCATATTCTAGGAAAGAATATGAATCTGCTGATAATCATTATAATTGCCCAATAGTAATTTCCTATTCTGAGGTTTTAAAAAATAATGTGGAAGAATTGAAAGATACAGAAATAACTTTCTTGAATCCATTTTTGCCTTTTGAACCTAAGGCATTAGCCTCGACAATTTTAGACTTACCAGAATTTAAGAAGTATAGTTTTACTAGAAAGGAACTTATACATGCAGCTAAGAAAGCTGAAGCAGAATATCAACATTGCCGAGAAGATATACATAATGAAGGCGCTAAAGCCGTAAAGTACTTAGCAGAAAATCATCTAAAAGGAATCGTTTTGGCTGGCCGTCCATATCATATAGACCCAGAAATTAATCACGGAATTGATACTTTGATTACTAGTCTTGGATTAGGCGTTATTACTGAGGATAGTATTTCAAATCAATCTCTTCCAAAGGCTCCTCTAAGAGTAGTTAATCAGTGGGTGTTCCACGCCAGACTATATGCTGCTGCAGACTTTGTTGGAAAACATGATAATCTTGAGCTAGTTCAATTAAACTCTTTCGGTTGTGGCGTTGATGCTGTAACAACAGATCAAGTTGAGGAAATATTATCAAGTTATAATAAGATGTATACATTAATAAAGATAGATGAAGTAAATAATTTAGGAGCTGTAAGAATTCGTATTCGTTCTTTATTAGCAAGTATGAATAAACGCGTAAAAGATAAAATTATTGAGCGTGGTGACGGTAATTACCAAACGGATAGAAAAATATTTACTAAAGAAATGAAAGATGATTATACACTATTATGCCCTCAAATGGCACCAATCCATTTTGAGCTAATTGAAGCAGCAGTAAAATCTTGTGGATATAAATTTGAATTATTAAGGAATTGTTCAGAGCATACAGTTGAGACAGGCTTAAAGTATGTCAACAACGATGCTTGTTATCCTTCTATACTAGTAACAGGACAAATGATTGAAGCTTTGCAATCAGGCAAATACGATGTCAACAAAACCGCTTTAATAATGTCTCAAACGGGTGGAGGTTGTAGAGCAACCAATTACATAGCTTTTATACGTAAAGCTTTAAAAGACGCTGGATTTCCAAATGTTCCCGTAGTTTCATTTAATGTTGTTGGAATGGAAAAAAATCCTGGATTTAGAATTACTCCAGAATTAATTGAAAAATTGCTTAAGGTAGTTATATATGGAGATCTTTTACAAAAAATGCTTACTAAAAACAGAGCATATGAAATTAATAAAGGAGAGACTAAAGCAATATTTGATAAGTGGTTGGAAAAGTCAAGAGAACTCGTTGCGCATTCTACTCTATCTGAATTTAAGCAGAGTATCTACGACATGGTACAGGACTTTGAGAATATTGAGCTCGATACTTCAATAGAAAAGCCAAAAGTTGGAATTGTAGGTGAAGTTCTTATAAAATATCACCCATTCGGTAACAACTTTGTAGCCGATAAGCTTGAACAAGAAGGTGCTGAGGTTATACTTCCAGACTTTATGGGATTTATTAAATTCATAGCCACACATAAAATTACTTTTAATACTTTAATCAAAACGGATAAGTATAAGTCTAAGCTATTTAAAGTTGCCATAAATCTAATTGATATTCTGGAGAAGGATGAAAAAATTGCATTAGCTAATTCTAAAAAAGGTTATCTGCAGCCTTGTAACATTTGGGAATTAGAAGATAAAGTAAAAGATGTATTATCAATTGGTAATCAAACAGGCGAAGGATGGTTTTTGACTGCAGAAATGATGGAATATATTGAGCATGGCATACCAAATATAGTTTGTGTTCAACCTTTTGCTTGTCTACCAAATCACGTTGTCGGTAAAGGCGTAATAAAAACAATTAGAGATAAATATCCTTATGCTAATATTTCTCCTGTTGATTACGATCCTGGTGCGAGTGAGGCTAATCAAACAAATAGAATAAAACTATTAATGTCTGTTGCAAAACACAATCTAAAAATACAAAAAAAAATCAAAATTTCAACACAAAAAGAAAACTTAGAAAAAGAGATTTCTGAATTAAGGGAAGAAATAAAGAATAATAGCTAAAAAATAATAAGGAGTTATATTAACTCCTTATTATTTTTTATTCTTCTGGTGCTACTGTTTCTATGCTTACAACTTTCTCATTTTCATTTGTCCTCATTAGTGTTACCCCTTGAGTTGCTCTTCCTAAAATACTTACCTCTTTAACTTTAAGCCTTATTATAGTACCTGAATTTGTTATTAACATTACGTCTTCGTCCTCTGAAGCCATTCTTATTCCAACTATATTTCCAGTCTTTGGAGTTATTTTATAAGTAATTACACCTCTTCCTCCTCTGTTTTGTACTCTATATTCATCAAGCTCTGTCCTTTTTCCAAATCCATTTTCTGTAATAGCTAATAAAGTTACATTTTTATTTTCTGCTAGTATTGATTCCATTCCAATTACAACATCGTCATCATCTAATCTTATTCCTAACACTCCTTGTGCAGATCTACCTACTGGTCTTACATCTTTTTCGTCAAATGTAATACATAAACCTTTGCTTGTAACTAAGACAACATTGTCTTGTCCATCAGTTAATCTTACATCAATCAATTCGTCATCATCTTTTAGATTTATTGCTAGTAGTCCAGTCTTCCTGCTTGAATTGTATTCTTGCAATGGAGTTTTCTTTATTAGTCCCTTTTTAGTAGCCATTAATAAATATTTGCTATCTTCAAAATTTGTTATTGGAATAACAGCAGATATTTTTTCTCCAGCATCCAAACTTAGAAGGTTAACTATTGCAGTGCCCTTTGCCGTACGACCTGCTTCTGGGATTTCATAACCTCTTAATCTATACAATTTTCCTTTGTTGCTAAAGAATAGTACCGTATCATGTGTAGAAGTTGTAAATATCTGCTTTACAAAATCTTCTTCTCTAGTCGAGATACCACTAATTCCCTTTCCTCCTCTTCTTTGGCTCTTATATGTATCAATTGGCATTCTCTTTATGTATCCAAAGTGAGTTAATGCAACTACCATTTGTTCCTCTTTTATAAGGTCCTCTTCATTGAATTCTCCTTCAGCAGCAACTATTTTAGTTAATCTTTCATCTCCATATCTCTCTTTAATTTCTGTCAACTCTTCTTTGATAATCTCAAACACTAATTTTTCACTGCCTAGAATTTCTCTCAAATGAGCAATTAATTTCATTAATTCATTGTATTCTTCTTCAATCTTCTCTCTTTGCAATCCAGATAGAGTTTTTAATCTCATGTCTAATATTGCTTGCGCTTGTATATCAGAAAGACCAAATCTTTCCATTAATCTTTCTTTTGCATCATCGTATGAAGAGCGGATAATATTTATTACTTCATCTATGTTATCTAATGCTATTTTTAAACCTTCTAAAATATGTGCTCTTGCCAATGCTTTATCCAAATCAAATTTAGTTCTGCGTAATATTACGTTCTTTCTATGATCTATATAATAATCTAAGCATTGCCTTAAAGTTAGTATTTTAGGTTCGCCGTCAACCAAGGCTAGCATTATAATGCCAAAAGTATCTTGCATTTGCGTGTTTTTATATAATTGATTTAAAACAATTTTTGCATTTGCATCTTTCTTTAATCCTATATGTATTCTTACTGCATTTTCTCTATCAGATTCGTCTCTTAGTTCAGAAATTCCTTCTATTCTTTTTTCCTTTACTAAGTTTGCAATATTTTCTATTAATTTTGCTTTATTTACTTGGTATGGCAATGATGTGACAATTATTTTTTGTCTTCCATTACTTAATTCTTCAATTTCGGCCTCTGCTCTTACTGTTATTTTGCCTTTTCCTGTTGTATATGCTTGTTTTATTGCATCTCTACCAAGAATCATTCCTCCCGTAGGGAAATCAGGCCCTTTAATTATCTGCATTAATTGTTCATCCGTTACATTATCATCATCAATTATCTTTATGATTCCATTTATTACTTCTGTCAAATTATGTGGTGGGATATTTGTTGCCATACCTACAGCAATACCAGAAGAACCATTAACTAGTAAAGCTGGTATTTTCGCTGGTAATACTACAGGTTCTTGAAGTCTATCATCGAAGTTTGGCATAAAATCGACCGTATTCTTTTCAATATCAGTTAGCATTACTTCTGCTATTTTTGACATTCTTGCTTCTGTGTAACGATAAGCAGCAGCCCCATCACCATCAATAGAACCAAAGTTTCCATGCCCATCTATTAATGGATATCTTAATGAAAACGTTTGCGCCATTCTTACCATAGCATCATATACTGAAGAATCACCATGTGGATGATATCTACCCAAAACATCTCCGACTGTAGTAGCTGATTTTCTGTATGGCTTATCTGATGTTAGGCCATCTTCATACATTGTATATAATATTCTTCTATGTACTGGCTTTAAACCATCTCTTACATCCGGTAATGCCCTAGATACAATTACACTCATTGCATAGTCTATATATGCGGTTTTCATTTCCTCTTCGATGTCTCTTTCAATTATTTTTCCATCTCTGTCATCTCTGTTTTCTGTGTCTTTTGAGTCCATATATATACCTCTTTTCTAAGAATTATCTACGTTTGTATTATACTAAACCATCACTTTTTTTGCAAGTAAAAAAGTGATTTTTATTCAGTTTTTTTCAATATTTTAAAGCATTTTTGCTAATTCCAATTCTTCATTCGTCAAATTAAAATCCTGTCCATTATTTTTTATTAGTTGATGAAGATTTTCAACTACTCGAGCCGTTTTTATAGTATTTTCAATTGGTACTATCTCTTTTATTTTTGCGTGTATTTTTTCATATTCCCTTTGCATCCCTGAAAAGTCTTTGTTATTAAAATAATTCTTCCAATTCTCTGTATATTTATTTAGTTTCTCCATATTGCTTATTTGATTTTTAAATTCATTTTCTATATTCTGTGTTATATTATTCAAAATTGCATTTTTTCCGTTTTTTATAGTGTTTCCTATTGAATTTGATATATTTCCATTATCCACTAACTTATTGATAGAGTAATTAACCACATTCGATATACTATCAATAATTCCTCCTGATTTAACTGCATTCTGCATTTGTTCAATACTTTCAAATTTGCCAGTAACTATTCCAAGTGCGCTCTTCCCTAAATTTATAGAAGAGTTTATTGCTGTTTGTATTCCTTCTTTAAGTCCATTTTGAATTAAACTATCTTTTATTTCAATTACTTGATTTTCTATTACATCTGGCAGAAGATACCTTATTCCAATATTTAATCCCATATTTACTGCTTTACCGAGATTCGTCTGTAAAAAGTTCCTTTGCTTTTCTTCTATCAAATTTTCATTTGATATATTGTTTTCAATTTTCAATGCATCCATCTTCTATACTCCCTCTCATTATAATATCATCTTCATAATCAAAACTCTTTATCTCCGCCAAAATATGATTATCCCCTACAAACATTAAACACTCTCCCCTTTTTAAAGACTTTATGTCAATTTCTTCTTTTTCAGAAATGTTAGTATACTTTTTTAAAATTTTAATATTTTCTTCTTCTAATGCAAAAAAATGTTTAATGCTTGTAT
>CAMGAZ010000031.1 GCA_946008205.1 uncultured Clostridium sp.
TTTGTGCTTAGTTCAATAGTTAAATATATATTTTATTAATTTTATGATATTAGTACTTTTTCTAAATCAATTTATTTATTGTTTACTTTCCTATCCTGTATTTGCTTACTCATTTTTATGTGTGCAATATCATTTTTAGCTACAATTAATAATCCTGATGTATCTTTGTCAAGCCTGTGTACTATTCCAGGTCGTATTTCTCCGCCTATACCAGATAAGCTATCCTTACACATAGCTAATATAGCATTAACCAGTGTTCCATCAGGGTTTCCATTAGCAGGATGTACAACCATACCTTTTGGCTTATTAACAACTATAATGTCATTGTCTTCATAGATAACCGGAACAGGGATATCCTGTGCTTCTAGTTTTATCTCATGAGCTTTCGGCATATCTATACTTATTAAATCTCCAATCTCTGGTTTGTACGATGATTTTTGTTTTTTTCCATTTACTAAAATTTTCTCTTCGTCAATCAATCTTTTCACTGTTGTTCTAGACAAATCTTCCAATTCTTCTACTATATATGAGTCTAATCTTTTCTTTTGATTGTTATCCTTTACAACTAACTCTTTCAACTTTTTCTCCTTTATTTTTTATTTCTTCCAATTGTAGCTTTTTGTTGATTAATTTGAGCAATTTCTTCCTTTGCTTTAATCGTAGTATCTACCATAAATATTAGAAATGCAATCCATCCAATTATTATCATAATGTAGGCTACATTTAATGTTGGTAATCTGCCAATTTTAATAAATGATATTACTTCTTTGTTCCAGATTTTATCAATAAGATTACTTATTCCTCCACCAAGGATAAAAGCTAAAGAAGTTCTAATTTTATTATTCATATTTTTATATTGTTCTTTCAAGAATTTAATAATTACTATAAATACTATAATGTCCGTGAATATAGATATCATTGAGGCGTCTTTTTCTTCGTTCTTCTCATAATTCAAAGAAATTGTGCCAATTTTATAATAAATTATGAGAAATATACAAAACTATCAAAACTCCACTAAAACCACGCTAGTAAAGATTATTGTTATGATAATTACTTTAATCTTTTTACCATTCGTCATATTTATTCTCTTTCATATATAACAAATTTTTTATCCGAATATAGTTCCAGATATTTATCATCTCTCGATAAAAGCATATTTAATTTTGAGTTTTTATATATTATAACATGTGTAATATCGTATTTCTCAAAAGTATCTTCATAGTATTTAGATATATTTGATGTATTTATATAATCTGTGAATATATCTTGGCCTTCATATTTTCCGTCTTTACCTTTTTTTCCATTAAATTCTGGAGCATATAAATCTGCTCTTGAATCTATAAATACTGGAATTCCTTGAAATAATAAATAACTTCCATAATTATATTCATTATACAATCTACATGATCCACTGCAATAAAAATAATTAGTAATAACGTAGCTATAGTTCCCAATGAAGATATCATTATTTCTTCAAGTTCTTTTAATCCTTTAGAATCATATTTAGAAAACAACTCAGTTATCAATTTTGCAATTACAGCACTTCCTAGCAAAGCAAGCATCGATTCCTGTCTTCTAGTCATGAACATTAACAAAGTTAAACCCGCAAACATAAACAAATCTTTTAATCTTATTTTTGTATCTGTAAATATTAATAATGATAATGATGCTGATAGTACAACTAGCATAACTTTATTATCTATTAATGTTAGTGGTAAATGTTCACTAATACTTTTTGTTGTATTACCTTTCATTGTTTTATATAGATATGTATATGGTGTATCCCCCAGTGGTGTTAAAAGACCTGTAAAAGCACATATAATCATTATGACTATAAGCCACTTTGCTGCTTTGTTTTTTTCATATCTAATTTTATATGGATTTTCTCTTTTTTCTTCTCTAGCTTTAAGTATCTTTGCATGTTTCTCTTGATATCTTTCTTTAGTTAATATTAAACAATTTACTTTATCTTTATATATTTTTTTGTTTTCTTCATTATTTTCTTTTTCAATTTTATCATTATTATTTTTTATTCTAATGTCGTATGTTTTAGATTTTATTTTATATATAAAGTCTGAATCTATTATAGTAAATATTAGATATTCAGCTATATAAGGTAAGAATATAACAAAGAAAAATGGCCATACAGCACAATGTAAGTTCGCTATTGCAGTAGATATCAAAATTATTCCAATTGCATATCTAACTTTCTTTTTCTCCAAGAAATTTTCTATTAATAATATCGTAAGTTCAAACAAAATGAATGTAACAAGTTGGGCTCTTGCTGCAATGTAATCTCGAAGTAAAAACATCGCTCCTAATGTTATTATTAATGATATTGCCTTATTCTTGGATATTTTATAGTTTGTGCAATACATTACTATTCCAAGAATACAAGACAATATTATAGTTGAAATAAATATCCCTTGCATGCCTCCAAGGCTATATATTAAATATATTATAACATCATATGCCCAATGAGGATATGTGTATGGTAATTCATGCCAAGAAAAAGGATCTTGCATATCAATAGTTTTTGTATCAACTATATGTTCTCCAATTTTTATCGTGTAATAGGTATCATTTTGTAATGTAACCGGGCATATTGAGATACAAAATATAACAATAGCCACTATCGCTAATATGTGGAATTTTATATTTTTTACTTTTGGAGAATCCTCCTTCTTTTCTTTAGGCTCCTTATCTTTAACAAATACTTTTTTCACTCGTTTTAATCTCCTTATCGATATAATCTATATTGCTATATTATACCAGTTTATGGTTCAAAGAGCAATAATATATTGCTAAAAAAGAAAGCTGATTTCTCAAGCTTTCTTCATTACTTTATTTCAATTGTTTTGCAACTTCTTCAGCAAAGTTTTCTTCTTTTTTCTCTATTCCTTCGCCTCTTTCAAGTCTTGCGAATCTTACTACTGTTGCTCCTTTTTCTTTTAATAGTTGACTAACTTTTATGTCCATGTTCTTAACAAACTCTTGGTCAACTAAGCATATTTCTGAATAGAATTTTCCAATTCTTCCTTGTACCATTTTTTCTGCTATCGCTTCAGGCTTTCCTTCATTCATAGCTTGAACTTTTAATATTTCCATCTCTTTGTCTATTCTCTCTTGTGGTACATCTTCTCTTGTTAGGAATTCTGGTTTTGAAGCAGCTATTTGCATACAAATATCTTTTGCAAGTTCATTGTCTGCATTTTTCATTTCTACTAATACACCAATTTTTCCTTCTCCGTGTATATATTTTGCAACTATTCCATCTGTTGTTTCAAATCTAGCGAATCTTCTTATTGTCATGTTTTCGCCAATTGTTGCTATTTTATTTATTAATGCTTCTTGTACAGTTTTATCTGGTTCAGCTATAAATTTTTGAGCTAATAATTCTTCAACATCCTTTGGATTATTTAATGCAACTTGCTTTACAACGTCTTTTACAAATTGTTGGAATTCTGCATTTTGTGCAACAAAATCTGTTTCTGCATTTACTTCAGCAACTGCTCCAACTTTTCCATCTTCTGATATATAAGCATCTACTAGTCCTTCTGCAGCTATTCTTGATGACTTTTTAGCAGCTTTTGTTATTCCTCTTTCACGTAATAACTCCATTGCTTTTTCCATGTCTCCATCTGTCTCTGTTAAAACTTTCTTGCAGTCCATCATTCCTGCACCTGTTTTTTCTCTTAATTCCTTTACTTGACTTGCTGTTATCATTTTATATCCTCCCTTATTTAAACATTAAAGGATAGGGCAGCCGCCCTACCCCTTTGGTAATCTTTATATAATTTTATTAAATTATTCAGCTTCGCTTGAGTTTTCAACAACTTCTTCAATACTTGTTGGAGCTGCAGCTTCCTCTGTTTCCATTACGTCTTCTAAATCTTCACTTGTTTCTAGAGTTTCGCCTTGTCTTCCTTCAATTACTGCATTAGCCATTGTATCAGCTATTAATTTTACTGCTCTTATAGCATCATCATTTCCTGGAATAACATAATCAACATCTTCTGGGTTGCAGTTTGTGTCGATTAATCCTATTGTAGGAATGTTTAATTTCTTAGCTTCTAATATAGCATTTCTTTCTTTTTTAGGATCTACTATAAATAAAACTCCTGGCATCTCTTTCATATCTTTTATTCCACCTAAGTTTTTTTCTAGTTTTTCCATTTCTTTCTTTAATAGAATAACTTCTTTCTTAGGTAATACTTCGAAAGTTCCGTCCTCTTGCATTTTTTCTAATTCATTTAGTCTTTCTATTCTTTTCTCTATTGTAGAGAAGTTTGTAAGCATACCACCTAACCATCTTTGGTTAACGTAGTACATACCACATTTCTCAGCTGCTTCTTTCATGCAATCTTGAGCTTGTTTCTTTGTTCCAACAAATAGAACTGTTTTTCCTTCCTCAGCTTGTTCCTTTAAGAAAGCATAAGCCTCGTCAAGTTTTTTAGATGTTTTTTGTAAGTCGATTATGTGAATTCCGTTTCTAGCTTGGAATATATATTCAGCCATTCTAGGATCCCATCTTCTTGTTTGATGTCCAAAATGAACACCAGCTTCTAGTAATTGTTTCATTGCAACTACTGCCATTTTTTGTTCCTCCTTTTAGTTTTTACCCTCCACAAACCTTTAACATTTAAAAGAACTTTTGCATTGATTAGATTTTACAAAAGCACTGCTTTTAAACTAAATTTGTGTGCGTATTTTTAACGTTTATTATTATATCAGAAAAATGCCTGCAATGCAAGCATTTTTTTGATATTATTTTTGGTGGTATTATTTTTGCTATAAGATGAGTACAATATATTATTGGAGAAATTTTATAGTATAGTCAAAATATACTAAAAAATTTTATTTTTTTACTTTTTTCCTTTTATTTTTTATATTCTTGTGATACAATATGTAGCAGAAAATGATTTTCGGCATAGGAGGTAACAAATGAATTTAAATAAATGTGAACGTTGCGGATGTTTTTTTGCATCAAAAAGCTCAGTATGTCCTAATTGCGAATCTAAAGATGAAAATGATATTAATCAATTAATGAATTTCTTAAATGAATCTGACACTTCTGTTACTGTTGAATCTTTAGCATTCTCTACAGGAATATCTTTAAAAAATGTAAATAGGCTTTTAAAAGATAAAGATTTATATACTACTCTTACAAATTTAGGTCTTAATTCTCAAGACAATATAAATAGCAATACAAAAATTTCTTTGTAAACATATAAAAAATAAAATGATTCTTGTTTTAAGAATCATTTTATTTTTATATTATTTTATTTAATTATCTCTAATATATCTGGAATTTTATCCACTTTTTGTTCGCCTATTTGATATACTTTTCGTAGTTGTTCAACAGCTTTATAGCCCTTTTCTTCATCGTTGGCATATATATAAGCTAGATTTTCATTTTTATCAATTTTGTCTCCAACTTTTTTTACTAATTCTATTCCAACAGCATAGTCTATATTGTCTTCTTTTCTTATTCTTCCAGCACCTAAGTGCATTGCAATTTTTCCCACTTCTTCTGCATTTAGCTTTTCTATATATCCGTTTTGTTTAGATATTACAGGGATTTTATATTTTGCTTTTTCAAATTTTTCTGTATCTTCTATATAAGATATATCTCCACCTTGATTTTTTACTAATTCTAAAAACTTTTTGTATGCACTTCTATTATTAATTGCAGATTGTATTAATTTCTTATTCTCTTCTATATTATCACCTTTGCCGTCTAGTTTTAATATATATGCTCCTAATTCTAACACTACGTTTTTTACATCTTCTTGCATATTTCCTTTTAATGCTTCTATTGATTCAATTACCTCTAATGTGTTTCCAACCATTTTCCCTAAAGGCTGATCCATATTCGTTACAATGCACACAGTTTCTTTATTCGCTAATTTACCAATGTTTATCATCGTTTTAGATAATTGTTCCGCTTCTTTTATATCCTTCATAAAAGCTCCGCTCCCACAAGTTACATCTAAAACCACTTTATTAGCTCCTGCTGCAATTTTCTTGCTCATTATGCTAGAGCTTATTAACGGTATGTTTGCAGTACAATTTATCGTATCTCTTAGAGCATAAAGTTTTTTATCTGCTGGAGCCAGGTTTAGAGTTTGACCAATTAAACTTATTCCTATCTTATTTACATTATTTATGAATTCTTCTATACTTATTTCTGTTTTATATCCAGGTATTGCCTCTAATTTATCTTTAGTCCCCCCTGTAAATCCAAGTCCTCTTCCAGACATTTTTGCAACTTTTACTCCTAAAGAAGCAACTATCGGCATAAGTATTAGAGTAATTTTATCTCCAATTCCACCAGTACTATGTTTATCTACTACATTTCCAACTGATGATAAATCTAGTACATCTCCTGAATAAGCCATGGCAAGAGTTAAGTTTGTTGTTTCCTCTATTGACATTCCATTTATGTATATTGCCATAACTAATGCTGCAGCTTGATAATCTGCAATATTTCCTGCAGTATATTCTTTTACAAAGTATTCTATTTCATTTTTTGATAATTCTTTTTTATCTCTTTTCTTACCTATTATATCTAATATATCCATTTAGTATTCCATTCTCCTTGACAAAAATTTAAACTATTTAACTATATTCTTCACAAAAGATAATCTATGTAATGGACATAATCCATATTCTTTAATTGCTGCTATGTGTTCTGCTGTTCCATATCCTTTATGCTTTGCAAATCCATACTGAGGATATACTTCATCCCACTGTCTCATTATTCTATCCCTTGTAACTTTAGCTATTATTGATGCAGCTGATATTGAATAGCATTTTGCATCGCCTTTTACAATAGACCTATAGGCAATTCCATCTGTATCTATTTTGGTTAACGCATCTACTATTATTAAGTCTGGTCTAACTGATAACTCTTTTACAGCCATTGTTAAACCTTCTTTAGTTGCATTCAATATATTAATTCTATCTATTTCTTTTTGGTCTATTATTCCAACACCATAAGCAATTGCCTCATTTGTTATAATCTCATATAATTCTTCTCTCTTTTTTTCAGATACTTTTTTCGAATCATTTACTCCTTCTATCATTGAGTTTCTTGGCATAATTGCTGCAGCCACTACTACCGGACCTGCCAAAGGGCCTCTTCCAGCTTCATCAATTCCACATATGCATTGAACTCCAGAGTTATATATCTCTTCTTCTATTTCCTTTAATTTGATTAATCTTTGTTCTTCCTTTTCTTTCATTTCTCTTCTCTTTTCTTATTCTTCTATATTTGTTTCATTTACGGTTACATTTTCGTCATTATTTGTCTTAGCTATTATATCCGATAATTTATACAAAATTTCTTCCTTGGAATACAGGCATCCTTTCGATACTATGATTTCATATGTTTCGTAATTAATTATAAAATAGCTATCTTTATAATTAGTAATTTCTAGTCCTGCCTCTGCTAAATCTTTGTCTTCTAATACATAATATTTTTCATATTCATCTTCTGTAACAACATTGCCGTTAAAAAGCTCTTGTAATAAGTCTGAACTTCTCATTTCACTCAATTTAGTTCCTAAATACTTTGTTTCTTCTCCTCTTACTGTTTGCTTATCGATATAGTCTTTAATTTTCCATTGCACCTGCAACATATCCGTTTTTATAGTTTCTATTCTTGCTGCATGATACTCCATTCTTACAAAATAAATAATTGATGAAACTATTAGTACAATGAATAATATCATTACTATTAGCTTTATCATTCCCATTCCTTGGCTTCTTTTCATATTTTACTCCTCAATCATTTTTAATAATTCTATTTCGTATTTTTAATTTTCTCTTGATTTCTTTCTTATTGTACATTAATATATTTTATTTTTCAACAATATAAGGCAAAATAAATCGACTGTCATTTTATCTAATGACAATCGATACGAAAATAAAAGGGGATGTTTTTGTTTTTTAGTTAGTAATGGAGTAACTATTTATTACTAACTACGATTATATATTAACAATACTTTTTGTCCATTTTGTGAACTAATTGTAACTAATTGGTAGTTTTACTATTGCTCTTGCAATGTGATTGTTATTTCTTTTTCTTGCCCATTTCTATTTACAGTTACAGTCATTGTTTCTCCTATATTATGTGTATTCTTTATTTCATTTAGTTCATTCATTGTTTTAATTTCTTTTCCATCTGCTTTAATTATAACATCACCAGGTTTAATTCCTGCCTTTTCTGCTGCTGAATATTCATCAACACTTGCAACATATATTCCTTCTACTAGGTTATTTCTCTTTGCGGTAGTTTCGTCTAAATCTCTGCCAGAGATTCCGATGTATGGTCTCTTTACTTTATTATATTGAATTAGTTGTTCATATATTGGCTTTGCAGCATTAATTGGAATTGCAAATCCCATGCCTTCTACACCAGTTGCAGCTACTTTTAATGTATTTATTCCTATTACTTGACCTTGACTGTTAACTAATGCTCCACCACTATTTCCTGAATTTATAGCTGCATCAGTTTGTATTAATTTATATGTTTTTCCGTCAGAATCTGTTACTTCTCTGTTTAAAGCACTAATTAAACCTCCTGTTACAGAGCTTTGCATTCCAAGAGGATTTCCTATAGCCATAGAAAATTCTCCTACTTTTACAGTGTCAGAATCACCTAGTTCAGCTGCAGGCAATCCAGTCTTGTCAATTTTTATTACAGCCAAATCTGTCTCTGCATCAGTTCCAACTACAGTTGCAGGATATTCTGTTGTGTCATTATATAAGAAAACTGTTACTTTATTTGCTTCTCCAATCTCATAATAAGATGATGAAGATGACGAGTTTATAACATGATTATTTGTTAATATATACCCATCTTCACTAATTATAATTCCTGATCCCTCAGCTGATGCTGTTCCTTGTTGCATCATGAATATTGAATTAACTGTATATTCTACCTTTATACCAACAATTGATGGTTGTACTTTTTGTGCAACAGCAATTCCTGTTCCTGAATAATCTGCAAGCGAAATTTGAGTCGTATTTAATTGTCCGCTCGAAGCACTTGTAGAAACCGTATTTTTATTGCTATCTACCTTTAATAAATTTTCTCTAATTCCTGGTACCCCAAAGCAAGTTCCTAATACTAATCCCGCTCCTAGTACTCCACTAAGAAATGGAACTGCTACAGTTTTTCCAAAACCGGATTTATCTTTTTTCTCCTTTTCCTTCTTATCGTTTGGATTTACAGCTTTAAATTCTTTACCAGATTTATCTATTACTGCATCTGGCGCCTTTACATTATTTTTATTTTCCTCCATTTTTTCCTCCTATTGTGCCACTATTGGCTTTCACATATAGTATTTTACCTCAATTCCATTTAATGATACAATACATTTGTGAAAAATGTGTGAAAAAACGGAAAAAAATTATCACAATTCGCAGCTACATTTTTATCTAAAATTCTATACTGTGAATTGTGATAATTTATTTATAAATATATAATTGTGGATCTATTTTATTTCCATTTAATCTTATCTCTAAATGTAAGTGGTTACCTGTAGAATTACCCGTTGAGCCAACCGCTGCAATAACGTCTCCTGCCGAAACCACATCTCCAACTGATGCATACAATTTACTACAGTGTCCATAATAAGTTTGAACTCCATTTGCATGGTCTATGATAATTAAATATCCATATCCGCTCATCCATCCTGAATAAGATACTGTTCCTTCTGCTGCAGCTTTTATGTTGGTTCCATACGGTGCAGCTATATCTAATCCTCCATGAACATGGTTTCTTACAGTAGGTTCAACTGACCCATATCTTGAAGTAATGTTACCCGTAACTGGCTTAACACTAAAATATACTCCATTAAAAGTAGCTTCTGCTATTCTTTCTTGTTCACTTTTTATGTTTCTTAAGTCAGAGTTGATGCTTGCTTTTGCCACCTCTAAAGCTTCTGTTCCGATGCTATCAAAGTCTTTAGTATATTGTTCTTCTATTGATATTGTAGCAACATCATCTGAATATTCATTTTTCATTTCTTGTATGATATTTTCTGCTTCATCTAAAGTATTTACATATGATTCTATCTCTCCATTTATTGCAATTGCATAGACTTTATACATCGTAGTCGTATTTTCTGATAGAATTTGTGCTATTTTTTCCTCATCATTTGCCATTGTATCCGATAGTTTCAATTCATATGTTGGCTCTACATTTAACTCTGTAAATATAGCACATGGATTATCTGAAGTTAATACTTCTTCGTTTATTATATCTTCCATTACTGTTTTACTTTTTACATAGCCTATTACTTCGTCGTTTAATTTTACAGCATATACAGGATTATATTTTATAAATGCTATTGTTATTATTATAAAAAAGGCTATTGTAATAATTGTTAACAATTTGGTAATCTCTTTTGTGCAGTATTTTAATCTATGGTATAAAATAATTTCACGCTCCTTTTTTACTGCGACATCTTTTATTATACAATATATTTTATACAAATGCAAATTTTTTATGCATTTCCATTTTTAGCATATATAATTTTTCCGAATTTATAGCCATTTACAGCTTTTTGTATCTCCATTATTGGTATTGGTGCTATTGATATCAATATTGTATATAACCACTGCATTCCATTTAGTTGTACTAGATTAAAAATTTCAGCTAATGGCTTTATAATCACTACTCCAACTTGCAATATTATTCCTAATATCAATGCTCCAACTAGATATTTATTCTCAAAAATGCCTATTTTGAATATACTTTCTTCACTTTTTATGTTAAAACTGTGTATTAGTTCTAACATTCCTAGTGATATGATAGCCTTTGTTATGCCAACTTCGACTGAGTATTGTTTGTTTCCCATGCTTATC